>NZ_CP012267.1 GCF_001277235.1 Cronobacter dublinensis subsp. dublinensis LMG 23823 | reverse complement strand
ACGCCGGGTTTACACCGTACCACGCGCTGGCCCATGAACTTGCAGGACGTTTCGCGCTCTCGTGCGGCTACACCACTACAGCGGATGCGCACTATCGTGGCGCCATCGCCGCCTGGGGCCGCGCCGGGGCGCAGGCCAAAGTGCGCCAGCTGGAGCTCGCGTTCCCTCACCTGCTGGCGCCCGGACAGGCGAGCGCGTATGACACGGTCGCGTTTGCGCAAAATGAAGAGATCCGCGACCTGCAAAGTGTGATTAAAGCCTCAAGGGCGTTATCTGAAGAGATAAACCTAGAACGGTTGATAGAAATTCTGATGACGATTGTGCTGGAGCGCGCCGGGGCGCAGCGCGGGCTGCTCATCCGCGTGTCGGACAATCACGTACCGGAGATCGAAGCCAGCGCTACCACCAGTACCGACGGCGTGCACGTGCGCACGCTGCATGAGCTGCCCATGGAAAGCGACCTGCCGCTTTCGGTGCTCTCCGCCGTCATACGCACCGGTCAGGAGATCCGCACCGTAAAGCCCGAAGAGTTTCATCCGTTTAGCCAGGATCCCTATCTGGTCGCCTCTGGTGCCGCCGTGATGTGCGTGCCGATGTTTAAACAGGCGCGGCTCGTGGGCGTGCTTTATCTCGAAAACCGGCTGGTGCCGGATGTGTTCACCGCCGAGCATTCGCGCGTGGTGAGCCTGCTCGGCGCGCAGGCGGCGGTGTCGCTTGAAACGGCGCGCCTGTATGCGGAGCTGCTCGAAGAGAACATCCAGCGTCGCCGGGTGGAGAAGGAGCTGCGCGCCAGCCAGACCTCGCTGATGCTCGGCGAGCAGATCAGCAACACCGGCAGCTGGCGCTGGGAGCTGCAACAGGATCTGATGTTTATGTCAGAGGAGTACGCGCGCATTCTCGGCCTGCCGGAAAAACAGAAAATGATTTCGATGGCGGAGTTTCTGACCTTTGTGCATCCGGATGACTACCCGCGCATCAGCACGCTGGTGACCGAAAGCGTGCGAGACGGGCTGACCATGCGCGCCGAATTTCGCATTATCCGCGCCGATGGCGTGATGCGTTATCTGCTGGGGATTGGCGACCCAGTAGGCGTGGGGAGCGAAGTAAATGAGTATTACGGCATCATTACCGATATCACGACACAACGTCTGGCCGAAGACGCGATGCGCGTGGCGCAGGCCGACCTGGCGCGCGTCTCCCGTGCCACGACCGTCGGCCAGCTGACCTCCTCCATCGCCCATGAAATCAACCAGCCGCTGATGTCGATTGTCGCTAACGCGGGCGCGAGCCTGCGCTGGCTGGATCGCGACCCGGCGCGGCTGGAGAAAGTGCGCGAAGGGCTGCATGAAATTGTCTCGGAAGGCGAGCGCGCCGGTGAGATTATCCGCAGCCTCCAGTCGCTGACCCGCAAACAGGACCCGGTGTTCGCCGCCATCGATCTCCACGCCCAAATTCGCCATATCATGCTGCTCTCGCGCAGCGAACTGGAGCAGCGCAATATCCAGGCAGAGTATGCGCTGGCGGCGACGGACAGCGTGATTTACGGCGACAGCGTGCAGATCCAGCAGGTGTTGCTGAACCTGGTGATGAACGCGGTAGAGGCGATGGACGAAGTCCAGGGGCGCGCGCGCCTGCTGACGCTCGCCACCTGTACGCCGTCACCCGGCGTGGTGCGCTGCGAGATTGCGGATACCGGTACGGGGATTGATGCGGCGCTGACCGGGCGTATTTTTGAGTCGTTCTGGTCCACTAAGCCGCAGGGAATGGGCATGGGGCTGACCATTTGCCACAACATCATTGACTATCATCACGGCAAACTGACGGTAGCGCCCCGCGCGCCGTTCGGCAGCTGTTTCGCATTTACGCTGCCGCTCGCTACCGACGCTCCTCAGGGGTGTGAAGACTGAATCGCCAGGCGTTCCGCTGCGCGGACTAAATCCGCCAGCGAGCGCGCCTGCATTTTTTCCATCACGCGCTTGCGGTGCACTTTTACCGTAATCTCACTGACGCCCAGCGCATGGGCTATCTGTTTATTCAACAGGCCGCTAATGGCCAGTTGTAATACTTCCTGCTCGCGCGGCGTCAGCGATAAATGCCGCTGTTTGAGATCGTATTGCAGGCGTGACTGCTGCGCGTTTTCTTCGGCAAAACGTAGCGCTGCTTCCACCGCGGCGATTAAAGCGTCCGGCACGACCGGTTTGGTGAGAAATTCGTATGCCCCGCTTTTCATCGCCTGGACCGACATCGGAATGGTGCCGTAGCCGGTGAGAAATATCACGGGCAGGTCGCGCCCACAGGCTTTCAGCGTCTGGGCAACCTCAAAGCCGGAAATAACCGGCATCTGCATATCCAGAATGACGCAGGCGGGAAGATCCTCAAAATCGTGGCTTAAAAAGGACTCAGCGGTAGCAAAATCCCGCACTTCAAGCCCGGCGGAGCCCAGCAGCGAGACGATGGCGTGCCTGACGGCACTGTCATCATCCACAACATAGACAATATGTTCCATAAAAGCCTCGGCGATGGTCGGTATTACTGTTGTACGCAGGTGATATTTATTTAGCGTTATTATCACGTCTTTCTGTATACCGCTGAAAGATTGCAGTTTAAGGATAAGAGTAATACTACCCTGACCGCCACACTTATTCGCTTATATCAGTAATGCGCGCCATATCAAATTTCAATTTTAAAAGCATCAGGAATTATACGGTTATCGGTTATGCAACAGCCAAATTGGTTATAAGAAAAATCGCAGGTGGAATAATAAGCGAGGCGGGATCGTGAGCCATAAATTAAAATATCGAAATGCCCAGGCCGGGCCAGTAGTGTGCCGTTTATACTGTGACGCTGTCAGGAATACGAAAGATCCGTAGCAGCGCCTCCCGGCCCGCCGCCGTGACGGTCACTTCCCGGTAACCGGGGATCCTTTCAAGCCAGCCGCGCTGTAAAAATAGCGTCAGCAGCGCCGCACCGGCGTCACCGCCCAGATGATACCGACGTTCGCTCCAGTCGAGGCACGGGCAACACGCTTTGCGTTTCGGCTTCGGGTGAAGCGGCACGCCGAGTGCAGCGAAGCGCTCGCGCCCTTCGCCAGTCAGCGCGTCACCGGTGGGCGCCAGCCAGTGTTGCTCCAGCATAAACGCATAAAGCTGTACGGCGAGCTCACCGGCCAGATGGTCATAACAGGTGCGCGCATGGCGCAAATGACCGGGCGTGCCGGTCACCGGCATTCGGCGAGGGCTCATGGAGACACCCATCAGGTTTTCCAGCAAGCCGGCAATGTCATGGCCGGCCAGCCGGTAATAGCGATGTCGGCCCTGAGAGAGACAGACCACCAGGCCGTGGTGTAGCAGCCGCGATAAATGTCCACTGGCGGTCGACGCCGCAATGTCCGCCACCGCGCTGAGTTCCGTGGCCGTTCACGCCCGCCCATCCATCAGCGCGCAAAGCATCGCGACGCGTGACGGATCAGACATCGCCGCCGCCACGTCAGACATCGCCAGCTCAAGGCCCGACGCTGACGCCTCGTCAGTCAGGGTATTTCTTCGGGAACTGCCCATGATCGGGTTACCTTTTCAGCCTGCACATCGTTGTCGGTAAGAAGGATCAACCGGTTGGCATGATCGCTGTACTGTACAAGAATATTCACGCCCGCGCTGGCAAGCGCCTGCGCGATGTCGCCGAGTTCGCCCGGGCGCGCCTGCGGCAGCTTTCTGATAAGCGGACGGACGACGCGTTGCACCTGAAATCCGGCGGCCAGCAGGACCTGCCGCGCTCTGTCGCCATCCTCCACCAGAAAATGCGCATGGCTCTCCTGCCCTACGGAAAACACGCCGCCGCCTTCAAGTCCGATGCCGTTACGCCCCAGAAACGATCCGAGCCCGGCAAGCGCACCCGGCGTATTGCTGAGGATGACGTGGATATCATACATGTGAGTTATCCTTTGTATCAGATGAATAATCGCGAAGCACCTGAGCGACGCGGATCCGGTAATGCGCAAAAATACGTTCTTTCCCTTCCTGCTGAGCGGCCTGATGCATGAGGTTGCCCTTCCACTGGCGTACCGCCTCTTCACTCTCCCACCAGGAGAGCGAGAGGAATCTGTCGGGTGCGGTGAGGCTCTGAAAACGCTCAAGGTCAATAAACCCTGGCGCATCCGCAAGGAGCGGCTTCAGCCCGGCGGCGAGGTCGAAATAACGTTGCTGCGCCTGTGGTAGTGCCTGCGCTTCAAACAAAACGGCTATCATTGGCTTTCTCCATCACAAAATGTCGTTGCAGGATAACGCGATGAAAATGCGATGCTTCGCCCGCGAGCGAAATATGCCTGTCGCATAAACAGGGAGTCAGGAATGGCATTTCGAATAAGAAAGACCGCAGCGGAAGATATTGCGTGGCTTGAAGACGTTGAACGCTCGGCGGACAGCGCCTTTGCGGCGATCCCGGCACTCGCCTGGGTGGCGACGGACGGCGCGCAGCCTCAGGCGTTACATTATCAGCTGCTCGCGACGGGCTATTGCGCCGTCGCAGTGGACGATGCCGACACGCTCGTGGGGTTTATTAACGGAGAATATGTTGCCGATGAACTGCATATTCTGGGTGTCGCGGTGGCCCGCGATTATCAGGGGAACGGGCTTGGGAAAATGCTGATGGCCGGGGCCATTAGTGATGCCCGCGACAGGCGTCTTGCCGCACTGACGCTGACCACGTTTCGCGATGTGCCCTGGAATCGACCGTTTTATGAGCGTTTTGGATTTCGCGTGATTGCCGACGACGCGCTGTCGGTGCGTCTGGCCCGTCTGCTGGAGGAAGAAGCGGCGCACGGCTTTTGCCGCGCTGACCGCTGTGCGATGCGCCTGACACTCTCACTGCCCGGCGGTGCGTAAACGCGCCGCGCGGATGCAAGCATGAAAAGCAGCGTTATTTACGCGGCGCAGGGAGACGGGCAAGGATCGCGTCAGGCGGCAGGCTCCCTAATAACACCTGCGGCGGGTTATCCATCACCACCAGCGTGGGCGTCACCTGAACGCCATTTTTAACCGCGAATGCCGATTGCGCTTTGATCAGATTTTCACATTCCGGCGTCGCGTCATTATCAGGGAGAAACCCGGCCATCGCGTTCTTCAGGCTTTTCTGTTGATCCCTGGAACACCAGACCCGCGCCATATCCTCAATCACCGAATCGCGGATTGAGCCGGGCGCCACGGTTAAAAATGACATCGTCAGGCCAGCGTCGGTATATTTATTAACGTTTTTCACCACGTCGCTGCAATAGCCGCACTGGTTATCAATAAATACCAGCACCTGATGCGTTTCGTGCGCCGCTTTAAAGGTCACAGGGTGCAGTTCCGCCACGGTTTTTTTTATTTCCTGATAGCCTGCTTCTGACGCCGTGCCGGTCGCTGATAACGCACTGCCGCTGTGCAGATACAACACGGCGAGCGCCAGTAATGCCACAGACTTCATATTGCCCCCTGAGATCCCTGAGATAACGGGATTAAATTATTGTTATTGCGCGCAAAAAAGCGCAGAAGCAGTATAGCCTTCTGCGCGCCCTGAAGCCTGATCTTTATCAGGATTTACTGAGATTGCCTGCGCGAAGCCGTTGTGCCGTAAAACGTATTACCACGCCTGGTTTTGCACCACCACCCGATAACCGTCATGGTCCATCCAGGTACGCCCGTTAATGTCCCAGTAGGGGTTAAAGGAAGGCGTCTGGATAAAGCCAGCGGCGTCGAGCGTCGCGCAAACGCGCTGCCATTCAGCCTTATCAGGGTAATAGAGCACCAGTAAATCCTCATTACAGGGCGACGGCGCGACCGGGTGTTCGTGACAGACCGTAAATTCAAGATGCCAGGGCACGTCTTCACGCCCGAGCATAATGCCGCTGAACCCGGCGTGATCGGTAAACGCCGCCAGTTTTACAAGCCCCAGCCCCTGCGACCAGCGCCGGAAAGATTTTTCGAGATCGGTCACCGGCCTTGCGATACGCATATGAGTAAATGCCATTTTCACCTCGTTGTCTGATGAGCGAACCGGGTATCAGTCTACCCGCAAGTTTCGCCTTTATTTGTCGGCAAAAGCTTTTTTACGCCACGGCGTACACCGTGGATTTTGGCGTAACGCTTAACGCCAGTGAATTAGCACGCTAATAAAAAAACGAGAATATATTCTTACCAGGCTCATATTTGTACCGCGCAAATTAATTAACAGCCTAACCATCCTGCCTTTGTTAATACGATCACACATAGTGAAAAAATTAAATACGCAACTCAATGAGTTAACAGCGGAGCGGAATTTAATGCTGATTTTCCCTGAATAAAATTTTCACTCCTGCCGATAACCCTAATGGAGTAACTCAACGATAACAGCCCTGACGCCTTAAATGCGCGCATATTATTGCGCCATAAATAAACGCGACGGCGCCTGTATGAAGACAGCATGGTCAGCAGCCGAGGAATCAACAATGACAGGTAAACCGGGTATTTTTAAGAACCTTTCTGTAGCAGCAAAGTTATTTGGCGGTTTTTCGGTATTAGTCGGTATCATTATCGCCTCGTCGGCCATAAACCTTAGCCAGCTAATGGCTATCAGCGAACACTCTGACAAAGAACAACTGGTTAATCAGATTAGCAATGATTTAAATACCGCCAGACGTAACCGTCTGATGTATCAGGTCAGCCATGATGAAAAAGCGGCGCAGGAAAACCTGAATGCCATTAACCGGATGACGGCAAAAATTAAAGACGGCGACCGTTTTGCCTGGGAAAAAGATACTCACCTGTTATTTACGGCGCTGGGCGAAACGGTGAAAGAATATCATGACGTGCGCAACCAGTTTATTTCACTTGAAAGCGCGAGTATTGAGCAAGGGAAAAAAGTGCTGGAAGCGACCCGCCAGTCGACCTTTGATTCCGTCTCTCAGACGCTGCGCGACAGCGATTCGTTATCCAAATCCAGCGTCAATCTACTCTATTTTATTGAGAAAATTCGCGCTGACGCAGGCGTTATTGTCTCGTCACGCGGTGCGGATGGACAGCAACAGTTCAGCTATGATTTACAGCAGGCGCTCTCGCTGCTGGCTGCCATAAAAAGTGAAAATGCCGCGGCCGTTGCCGGCTCGGCCGATACGCTGCAATCCGCGCTGAATTCACTCGGCGACGCGGTAGACGGCTACAGCCTCGCCCTGAAAAGCGCCAAAACCGGGGCAGACGCGATGACCGTGGTGGCGGAGAAATTAAATAAAGCGACCAGCGAGCTTGCGCAGATTCAGGCCGATAAGAGCAATACCAAGATTGAGCATGTCATGTATATCATGGTGATTGTCGCACTTTGCGCGGTGGTGATCGGGCTCTTTATCGCCTGGCTGATCACCCGCCAGATGACCTCGCAGATCCGTTATAACCTGAGCGTCGCGGAGCGTATCGCCGCAGGCGACCTGACGGCGGTTATCGAAGCCGATTCCACCGATGAACTGGGCCGCCTCAGCGCCGCGATGGCGACGATGAACCAGCGCCTGCGCGAGCTTATCACCCAGATTAAAGAGTCGGTTATCTACGTCGCCTCGGCGTCCTCGCAGATCTCCATCGGCAATACCGACCTGGCGTCGCGCACCGAAGAGCAGTCAGCCGCCGTGGTGCAAACCGCCGCCAGCATGGAAGAGTTAACCTCCACCGTGAAACGCAACGCCGATAACGCCCGTGAAGCGAGTTCGCTGGCCCACACCGCAGCGCAGAACGCGCGCAGCGGCGGGCAGATTGTCTGGGATGTGGTTGAAACAATGGACAACATCACCGACAGCTCCAATAAGATCAAAGATATCATCGCCGTGATTAATGGCATCTCCTTCCAGACCAACATCCTGGCGCTGAACGCCGCGGTGGAAGCCGCGCGTGCCGGTGAGCAGGGGCGCGGGTTCGCCGTGGTCGCGGGGGAAGTCAGAACGCTGGCAAGCCGCAGCGCGCAGGCCGCTAAAGAAATTGAGGGCCTGATACAGGAATCCGTCGCGCGGGTCACCTCCGGCTCCGCAATGGTCAACAAAGCGGGCGAAACCATGAAAGATATCGTCTCGTCCGTGGAAGGCGTCAGCGGGATCATGACGGAAATCTCTCACGCCTCCGACGAGCAGAGCCGCGGGATCGATCAGATAAGCAAAGCCGTGAGCGAACTGGACTCCACCACCCAGCAGAACGCCGCGCTGGTGCAGGAGTCGTCCGCCGCCGCCGCGTCGCTGGAGCAGCAGGCAGGCGAGCTGTCGCAGCTCATCTCGCTGTTCAAGCTTGGCGATGCCATCCAGAAAAAACCGGCAGCGGCGAAGCCCACCGCCTCGCACACACCGGCACGCACGCTGGCCGCAGACGGCGCGGGCGACTGGGAAACGTTCTGAGTATTGCCCTCCCGCTAAAAAGCCCGGCACTGCCGGGTTTTTTGTTGTCTGGCGAAGAGGCCACTGGCTCAGGCGACGGGGGCCACTTCGCGCGCCAGAAGCCAGCGCTCCACCGCTTTCAGGCTGACGGGCAGCAGCAGCGCGCTGCTTCCGGCAATCCATAGCAGCGCTTGCAGGGCGCCAGGAGTGATCCCCTGAGACGGAAAAATCAGCGAGCACAGTATGAAGGCAGCCGTGGTGGCAAGCGACATCAGCGCCGTCTGGAGGCTCGTGAAGCTGGCCCGCCAGCGGTCCTGCGCAAAGCGCATCGCGACCGCAGAAGACGCCACCAGCCGGGCATAGGACGCCGCGAGAAACAGCGCCATAAAGAGCCACGGCGCCTCAATGCCGAAGGCCGGCATCAGCAGGCTTAACATCAATACCAGGCTGGCTGCCAGGCTCAGCGTAAACCCTGATACGCGCAGCAGAAGTCTCCCGGTCAGCCGGGTTGCCGCGAACCCCGCCACGCCGCCTGCGACAAAAAGCCAGGGCAGCGAGGCCCCCGACGCGTGCAGCGCGCCTGTCAGCACCGGCACCAGCACCGGGATGATCAGCATCGCGCTAAACTGTGCGAGCGCGTTGGTGGATGCAACCAGTACGACAGACGGCGTCAGCGGGAGCGCAGGTGCACGCCCCGCACGCGGCAGCGAGGGTGGGATGATGGCGAAAATAAACGGGATCGCCGCAAAGCAGAGCACGCTAATCACGCCCAGCGCGGCCTGCCAGTGGTAATGCTCGCAGATGAACAGCACGCCAGGCATACCGACAATACTCACGACCGCGAACGCCGCGATAACCGTGGCGAGCGCACGCGGGCGCGCCGCCGCAGGCACCGCGTTGATCAGTAATGCGCTGGCGACCCCCATCGTCGTGCCGCCCGTCAGCCCCGCGATAAAACGCAACGCCAGCAGCGCGGCGAAGCTATCCGTCAGCAAAATCAGCAGCGTCAGCGCGCCGAGCACGGCCATACTGGCGGCGAGAAAGCGCCGTTGATTACGCTTCTCCATCCACAGCCAGGCGGTGAGCCCGGCGATGACGGCCGCGAGCGTGTAGATCCCGGTGACATAGCCAGCCCAGGTCACGGGCACGTTAAACCACGGCGCCATATAACTGAAAACCGGGTTAAAAATCATATATTCCAGCGCGTTAGTAAACTGGATATAGGCGATGAGCAGCGCCAGCCGTCGGAGCGGACGGTCAACCTTAAGCGAGGAAATAGCGGTCATGATCTCTCCTGAATATAAGCAGGAGGCAAAGTCTATCTGCCGCAGCCAGGAGACATAAGAGAGTAAAACTGACACGCTTTATTATCAAAAGCGGGATTATCAGCGCGCCGCCGACGCGCGCTGAATACCGTGCAGGTGTTCACGCGGCGCTTACTGTCACCCCGTGCTACGCGCCCTCTTTCTGCGCGGCGGGCGGGGTCTCGCGTTCAACGCGGATCAACAGCTTACCCTGTATCAGCAGCAGAACCGTTTTCACGACCAGCAGCGCGATAATGAGATTGGTGAAGATAAACAGCGGAACGGCGAGTGCTGCGAAAAACCCGCTCTGACCGTGGTGGCCGAGATGCAGACCGGTGCTGGCCAGCGCCGAAATGCCGAACGAAAAGCTCCAGAACGACGGGTTAAAGGGCTGCGCCAGATACCACGGCATCAGTCGCAGCATAAACAGCAATTGCAGGAGACCATAGCCGAAGAGCATTTTAGCGAAGACATCCGCCTCGCCGCCGTTGACCGCAAGCCAGGCGTTGCAGGCGACCAGCGCCGGGGCCAGTTGAATACCCAGTGACGTGCGCAGCGGCGCTGGCAGCGCGCCGGTGCTGCGAAGACGCTGTAAAATCACCGGCTCCAGGCTCAGCCAGGAGAACACGCCCGCCCCGAGAAACAGATAACCGACATCCGGATACCCGAGCGCTCCGCAGGCCATCGCGCTGATAAAGTTGTTCGCGACGGTCGGCAGATAGAGACCGGGCGTGGTGGCCTCGGCCGGGTGATTGCCGCGCCACAGCCCCGCTGACTGCCACGCGCCGTAACCTAACTGCGCCGCCACGCCCGCGGCGAACAGCGCCAGCGCGACGGGCCGACACCAGGGCGTCATGCCAATGGCCACCAGCAGCGTGGTGGCGGGAAACAGGCTGATAAAACTGCTCTGCACGGGGTGGCGCAGTTCGGCCTGCACACTCGGCCAGAATGTCACCGCGCGCCAGACAAACGCCACGCTCAGCAACAGCCAGACAATCATCGCAAGCGCCACGATCGCGTTGCTAATTATCGGGCTTACCGGCCAGACGGTACTGGCGTAACGCCACGCGAGCCCCATACCGATAAGGCCTAACACCATGCCGTAGTAACCCGCCGGCAGGTTCAGCACCGTCCGGGATCTCGTTTTTGTATCCATGATTCACTCATCAATGAAAGCATCCGGCGCGCCAGCGCGCGTCAGAACGCCAGAAAGGAGCCTATAAGCGCCGTATGATATCGCTGATGCGGGTCGTCAGCTATCAGGCAAGAGGCAGGTGAGGTGAATGGCTGCGCTGACGCGGGCGGAGTGCCCGCATAGAGAGAGGTGCGGCGCGATTACGCCGTTTCTGCATCGGTCAGAAAAGTAATGGCGAAGCCCTGCGCCTGCCAGTGGGAGACCCGCTCCAGCTGTCCTTCAGAGAGTGGCTCGTCGGTCCAGACAAAAAAATGCTGGTTGGGGAAGAGCTCCGGGTGCGGCAGATCAAGCGGCTCGGCAAGCACATCGATATGCCAGCCCTGATGCGCGAGACGACAGGCTTCGAGCCACAGGCGGGCGCGATCGACTGTACCCCACCCCATCAGCAGTGCTTCTTTGGTGGTTTTCTTGCGCGCTTCGGCGAGAAACAGCGTTGCGTACTCAATCAGCGCGCCGTCCATCAGGCTGCGCATGGAAGGCGCAGTGTAGTGATCAAGCCCCAGACGGCGACGCACCGGCAGAAAGACATTATCGATAAGCCCGTCTACCGCGTTTTCACGCACCAGCGCCGTGATTTTGGCGCGCAGCGTGGCAGGACGCGCCTGGCGCAGCACGGTCATCATCTCTTCCTGTAACACATGCCAGGCTTCCGGGGCGACGACGAGGTCTTTATCCAGTAGCGCTTTGACTTTCCCCACGGGAACGCCGCTTTTCACCAGCCGCTTTATCTCTTCGATACGCTGAATGTCGTCTTCATCGAACTGGCGGTGACCGCCTTCGCTGCGCTGGGGTTTAAGCAGGCCATAGCGCCGCTGCCAGGCGCGCAGCGTCACGGGGTTGATGCCGCACCGTTCTGCTATCTCGCCAATGCTGTAAAACGCCATAGGATCTTCACTCACGCTCAAAACCGACACAGGAATCTCTCAAAAATTTAACTTCTCATAGCTTGTACAATTTTTATTAATTGTACAACCGTGAAGTTAACTTAAGAGCCGTCTGGAGAGTAAGAGTATGAACTCCGCACGCGCTGGGCAATAAAAAAGTGTATAGAAAAGGCGTTGAATCACAGGAGGATGGCGCATGCAGGTTTAAACATGCGCCATATTGGGGGAGCGGCGTTTACAGGCCGAATTTTTTTTCAGGCCACGCGACGGCCGGAATGCCGCCGAGCGCCGGTTTAGCGAACAGATACCCCTGGAAAAGCGTAATACCTGCGGATTCCAGCCACATCCACTCCTCGGCTTTCTCCACGCCGACGGCGGAAATCGAGATTTCCAGCGAGGCGCAGCATTTGATCAGCGCCTGAACGATGGCCTGACGCGGGCCGCTTTTATGCACGTCGCGGATGAGATCGCGGTTGATTTTGATGCGGTCCGGCTGGAACTGCGCCAGCAGCAGCAGGCCGGCAAACCCCGCGCCAAAGTGGTCAATCGCCACGCGCAGGCCCGCCGCTTTGAGCTGGCGGATAGCGTCGGTGAATTCGTCCAGGCGGGAGATCACCTCGCTTTCGGTAAACTCCACCATCACCTGATCCGGCACCAGCCCGTTCGCCTGGATCTCCTTAACCAGAAAATCCACCGCGCCAGGCAGGGTTACCAGCGTCATCGGTTGCAGGTTCACGCACAGCGTCTGCTGGCCGATATTGAGCGCGCCCGCCATCGCGAAGGCGGTTTTCTTGCTGTGCAGATCGGCCTCGTAGAGGGCGGCGCCCTCTAACCCTTCAAAGAAGGTTTCTGGCGGCGCGCCCGCAGGCGTACGCAGGAGCGCCTCCAGCGACACCACTTCACGGGAGAGCGGATCGATAATCGGCTGGAAGGCGAAACTGCAATCGGTTTGCGTCCCGGCATCGGTCGGCGCCTGAACGCCATCGTCTTCGGTAATGAAATCCCAGCTATCACCCGGCGGGATTTCGAAATAGTTTTCTTTTTCCGTCGCCTCAACAAAGGTCTGGAAAAACTGCAACGCGCGGTCGCCGTAGACCAGCTGATATTTCGAGGTGCCTTTGTTCAGCACATGCTGAAGCACTTCGTCACGCTCATAGTTGCGTAAATCAAACAGCTCCATGCCGGATTTACCAAAGCGGCGCGCGGGCGCGTAGTCGCACAGCAGCTCCACCAGGTTGTAATGACGCGTATCGGCGCAGATGGCGCGGTAAATGGACTTCACGCTCTCTTCCGGGCCTTCCAGCAGCTGGAAGAAATGTCTGCCATTGAAAAGCAGAATGCCGGTCACATCGGCCTGACCGTTCTTGTTGTTCGCCGCCGTCACCATGTCGTCCAGTACGCTGACCGGCACGTCGTCGCAGATATGACTGCGATAAATTATGGTTGTGAGCATCATACATCCCGTGAATAGGTGAATTAGCCGCCACCTTAACAGATGACTCCTCATGCGTCTTGCGATGATTGCGCTTAGATACCGATAAAAAATGGCAGGGGAGCAGGTACGGTTTTTGTACAGGTTACAGGGTTATCAGGGCGATAATTTTCACAAAATGCTTACCTTTTACGTCTCTTGTACAACCTCTTTTCTCCGATTCGACAATAAAAATGCAATTTCGGTACAGAATTATCTGCAAAAGCGAAAATAATTATTAATGTAAGTCACTGAAAAATATGATTATGATAATTTTTTAACCAGAAATGCGACATTAACTTATACAAAAGCGGTGTACAAGATTAACGTAATTAGTATACTGCTAACTATTCCTTGCGTAGTTACGAAATTTTAACAGGAGTGACATATGCGTCAGAACGGTTATATCCCGGATTCAGCCAATGCCATTGCCCGATACTTTGATAAAGCAGCGCTGCCAACTCAGCAAGAAACCTTAGGGCAAATCGTGGTTGAGATTCTGCGCGATGGTCGACTCCTGAACAAAAAAAGCATTTGCACCAAATTGCTTAGTCGTCTCGAAATGGCATCCAGCGTTGAAGAAGAGAGTCACTATCAGACGCTGATAGGTTTGCTTTTTGATCGCTAACAGCAGGGCGTTTCTACCGAACACGTTTCCTGATGATTAAGTCAATTATGGCGGGGGGATATTGCAGGCCTTAGCAAAGCCTGACAATTTTCAGTGGCAGGACGCCACCGGAAAAATGTTGTATCCGTGCGTGGCGCGGAACATGCGGCATTCAGAGACGCATTTATGAACAGAAGTGAAAAAGATCAACTGACAGACGAAATTATCGGAGAGGCAGTACTGTCTCTCCTTCGAGAAAAAGGCCCGATCAATATGCGGGTCCTCATCGCGCGTTTGCGCTCGATGGAAACCAGCGAGTCAGATCCACAGCGACGCGAGGCGATTGCCTGCGTGATAGCTGAGATCAGCACTAACACGGTTTCCGGACGGCGTAATGGCGCGCATGGGCGTAAAGAATGGAATGGCGACAATGTCCATTCTCTGTTTGGCGAAAGTCAGTCGCCAGACGGCACTAAAAAACACTGACTATATACAGCAACTATTAAACAACAATACGGTGCCAGTTATGAGCCAGGTAATGTTTAACCCCGCAGATTTGCATGCAGAGCTGCCCGATACGACACTGTCTGAATATTTTCGCAATGCTGGCGATATGCTGGCGCAGGAAGCCGCTCTGCTGGGCGCAGTCGTGAGCAACATTCTCGCGACCGAAGGTCACCTGACGCATAAGGCCATTATTTTACAGCTGATCAACGCGCTGGAAACCACCGATGACGTGGTGATGGCTGACGTTATCCGCAAAACGCTGGAGATTGTCGTCGATCATACGCTTGACGATATCTGAGGCAGCCCCCTTTCCTTCAAAAGCCAGCACGTCTCTCACCGCTGGCTTTTTTCTTTTTATTGCCCCACCCTTTTGTGATGCCTCATTGATTATCGGTTGATACAAAGGGAACGCTATGCTTATCGCGCAGATTTCTGATATTCACGCAGCCCCGGATAACGACAATCTGGCGCGTTTTGACAATGCGCTGGCGTGGCTTGCGCCACTGACGCCCGATCTGCTGGTGATCAGTGGCGATTTGACGGACGACGGCTGGCGCGACGGGTATTCGCAGATAGCGGCGCGCCTTGAGGCGTTTCCGTGCCGCAAGCTTATCCTGCCGGGCAATGCCGACCATCTTGACGCCCTGCGAGCGACCTGGAGCGCGACATTCTGGACGGGCGCAGACGGGCCGCTGCATGCGGTGGTGGATCTGCCGGGCCTTCGCGCTATCGGGCTTGATAGCACGCTTGAGGCCTGCGCGGCGGGGAGTGTCGCCGCGCATCTTAGCTGGCTGTCGCAGCAGCTTGATGAGGCGCAGGGGCGCCAGACGCTGCTGTTTATGCACCATCATGTCTTTGCGAGCGGCATTCCCTCGATGGATGCGATCATGTGCCGCGACCATGACGCGCTCGCCGCCCTGCTGCGCCAGCATCCGGCCAGACCGCTTGCGATAGCTACAGGGCATGTCCACCGCCCGGCTGCCGGAACGCTGGCCGGTATCCCGGCTTATATCTGCGGCGCTGTCTGCCCCGCAAATCCGTTATGGCTCGGCGCGTCGCACGTTCCCTTCGTTTACGATCCTCCCGCGCTGATGGTGCACCGCGTTGAGAACGGCGCGCTGGCGAGTCATTTTATCGCGGTTTCACCGGTTACAGCGGCGTAATGTCTTCTACGTTGTGGTGGAACACGTAAGGGTCGGAGAGCAGTTCAAACTGTTCATCGTCGGGGTACGTCACCGCGACCTGATAATCGTCTCCCGCGAACGCCTTAATGGCGCACAGACTGTCCCAGTACGTCGCAAGAAAGAAATGCGCCCAGTCGCCCTGCGTTTCATGGCGCACAAACGCGCCCTGGTTACCCGGCGTGCGCTGCGCATGTTCAACGCCGGTCTTCTGTAAATGCACCGCAAAATCGTCGGCGTGTTCGCGCGGCACGCAGCCGTGCCAGGTTCTGACAATCATCGTTCTCTCCTGTGATAACGCATTAAAATCCCCCGGCGTCAGGCGCTGGCCAGCCGAGATAACCAAAGACGGCACGTTCAATCCGGCGTGCCAGCGCGGGGGCATCAGACTCACTACGCCGGGCGGCCATCGCTATCATGCCCTGCGCCAGCGCGATAACATCCCAGGCGTTGGTCGTGCAGGCCGCCGGGCCCGCGCGCTCAAAAATGCGAGCGGTCGCCTCGATAATCGCCTCAACCAGCGCCCGTGAGCGGGCCTGACGCGGCAGTTTGCGCGGCGCGGCAGCGGGTTCAATGACGGGCATAAACGCGAGTCCCTGAATAAAAGGTGTCCCGATAGCATAACGACGTCACCGTAACCTCACATCTACAAGCATTAATAGTTTTCAGGGAGACCGTTATGAACCGTACCGCCACAGACGCTGTGACCCTTTTTATGCTGGTGAAAGCCAACCGCAGCTGGCTTAGCGCCAGCGCGGAAGAACGTCAGCGCAACATCACGACATTTCTCACGCCGTTACTGGCGCGCTGACGCTGCGCTATTTCGACACCGGGTTTTACTCCGCGCGCATTTCCGATATCTGGATGTGGGAAGCCGCAAGCCACGCGGTCTGGCAGGAGTTTACCGAAGCCCTGCGCGATACCCCGTTCTGGAATGATTTCTTCGAGATAAAGGAAATTCTCCAGGGCGTGGAGGCGCAACACCTTTAATACGCTCATGGCCGTCCGGGCAGTGGCCCGTGGCGGCGAAGCGTTTTCCAGACCATTGCGGCGCAAAGCAGCGTCAGGATAGCCAGCAGATTGCACAGCCACTGATACGCCTGATTCAGGCTCTGGTACAGCCGCGCCAGCGGCACACCCGGCAGCAGCGTATGCGCCTGCTCAAGATGGCCCGCGCCAAGCCAGGCGGCGGCGCTCGCGATAGTCTGCGGCGGATAACCGTTGAGGGTGGCTGCCAGCGCCTGTTGACTGGCGGTGGCGAGAAACGCCATCACGCAGACCAGCGCCACGCTTTCGCCCGCGACCCGCACCGTGTTAAACAGCCCTGCCGCCATGCCCGCTTTCTGCGCAGGCACGCCTGAAACCGCCAGCCCGTCCATTAGTCCCCAGGGCAGCGCCGAGCCGCAGCCGGTCACCACCAGCGCCATAATGAGCCTTCCATCGCTGTTTCCCTGCAATGCGACGCCCAGCAGCACCAGGCCGATCGCGGCCACCAGCAAGCCACCAGCCGCCAGGCTGGCGGCGCTGAACCAGCGCGTCAGCAGCGCCGCGACGCCCGGAAGAAGCAGTACCGGCAGCGTCAGCGCCAGCATATACAGGGCGCTGCGCGTTTCGCTCAGTGCTTCGGCGCCGGTAAACCGCAGCGGCAGCAGGATCAACCAGACCACATAACAGCAGCAGGTAGCGAGCGGCAACAACAGTACTCCCGCGAAGCGCGCGTTGCGCAGCAGAGCGAGATCAAACACCGGGTGCGTGGCGCGACGGCAGCGAACGATAACCCCTTTCGCCGCCGCCAGCGACGCGCCGAGCAACGCCAGCACCGGCCATGACGTCACGCCCAGCGGCGGGATCGCCAGCAGCGCGACGGTGAAGCACACCAGACAGACGCTGAACAGCGCGAGCCCCGGAATATCTGCCCGTCCCCCGGAGGTTTTCACGGCAGGCGGCAGAAAAATAGCGCCGGTCAGCGCGCAGAGACCGGCGAGCGCCGCCAGCAGCGCATAGAGCCATCGCCAGCCGTCATGGTCGATGATAAGCCCCGCCAGCAAAGGGCCGAACGCCAGCCCGGCGCCGAACATCGTTCCCAGCACGCTGAAAACCCGCGTGCGGGCCTGGCCCTCAAAAAGCTGCGCCAGCATCGCGCTGCCGCCCGCGAGCGTCATGGCGGCAGCCACGCCCTGCACAGCGCGCAAAACGCCGATCGTTGCGGTACTGGTCGCGAGGCAGACCGCAAGGCAGCTCACAAAAAACAGCATAAGCCCGCCGGTAAAAATGCGCTTTCGCCCGGTCAGATCCGCCATCACGCCTGCAGCGAGAAGCGAACTGCCGAAGGTCAGCATGAAGCCATTAGTGAGCCAGGCGAGCGACAGCGCACTGCCGCCAAGCTCATGACCAATCGCGGGCGTGGTGGCGACCCCGCCGGTGAAGCTGAGCGGCAGGATCATCGCCGCCGATAGCACCGACAGCGCAGCGGCGACGTTAGCCGTCCTGGAAAAAGGATTCGCAGACATTCAGTAACCTTACGTAGTGGCAGATACGGTGAATGCTATTGCGGACTTCATGTCGAATAAATAGACTGATAATCCCTTCTTAACGGACAAAAAGTTGGCAATTATGGACAGTCTCACCGCACTGACCTCATTTGTTCGCACCGCTGAGACGCTGAGCTTTACCGGGGCAGCACGGTTACTGGGCATCTCGGCCTCCGCCGTGGGCAAAAACGTCGCGAGGCTTGAACAGAGGCTCGGCGTGCGGCTTTTCAACCGCAGCACCCGCAGCGTGAGCCTCACCAGCGAAGGGGAGAGACTGCTGGCGCGCTGCCGCCCTGCCCTTGAGCAATTGCGTGACGCCGAAGCAGAGCTGACCTCTTCTCAGCAACGTCCGTCCGGCAGGCTGCGGGTGTCGCTGCCCGCTATCGGTTATCACCTGTTAATGCCGTTTTTGCCGGCGTTCGCCGCGCGTTATCCGGAGATCGAAATCGAACTGGATTTCAGCGACAGGCTGGTGAATCTGGTGGAGGAAGGGTTTGATGTGGCCATCCGCAGTGGAGAGATAGCCGATTCGCGCCTGACCACCAGGACGCTGGGGCATTTTCGTTTCGTGCTCTGCGCAAGCCCGGCCTACCTCGCCGCGCAGGGCGCGCCCGCATCACCGGAGGCGCTGAAAGAGCATCGCGTCATTCTGTTTCGCTTTCCGTCCACCGGGCTTATCCAGCCGTGGGCGCTGCGCGGGTTTCAGCTTACCGGCGCGCATCAGGCGCACGCCGCGCTGACGGTCAACAATATCGAAGCGATGATCCGCGCCGCCGCCGCCGGGCTTGGGATCTGCTACGTCCCTGACTTTATCGTGAATTCTATGCTCGCTCGCGGCGAGTTATGCGAGGTGATGCCTGGCTACTGTGAGCGTACAGGCGCGTTTTCCGCGCTCTGGCCCACCAGCCGCTACCTCTCACCCCGTGTTCGCTGCTTTATCGATTTTCTGAAAGCACACTGGGGTTCGCCGCAGAACACCGAAATGCCCGGTGGTCCCCGGTGATCAACGCATGCGTGATAAACTACGCTTTATAATCTGTACTTCACCATGCTGAAAGGACGCTGCTGCTATGCCGGTTAATTTCGACCTCAACGATCTCTATGCTTTTCGCGCGCTGGTGGAATACGGCAGCTTTCGGCTCGCGGCGGAATCTATCTGCCTGTCGCAGTCCGCCCTCAGCCGCCGCATTGAGAAACTGGAGACGGCGCTCGGTACAAAGCTCTTTGACCGTACCACGCGGCGCGTGGCGCTGACGCTTTACGGCCAGAGCTTCGCCGAGCGCTCAGAGCAGTTGCTGGCGAATGTCGAGTCGGTGCTGGCGGATATCAGTCAGGCGAGCAAGGAGCGCACCGGGCTTGTCACGGTGGCGACGGTACCCTCGGCGGCCTGTTACTTTATGCCGGAAATCATCCGCAGCTTCCAGGCGCGCTATCAGCGCGTGCGGATCAAGCTCATCGACAGCAGCCTCGGCAACGTTATCGAGGCCGTCGCCAGCGGGCAGGCCGATTTCGGGATCTGTTTTGACAGCAATCTGCCGCCGCATCTGGAGTTCGTGCCGCTGGTGGAGGATGTCTACGTCGCGGCATGCCGCCGCGATCACCCCCTTGCCCGCAAAGGGCAGATCACCTGGCAGGACTATTTTCAGCAGGATTACATCGGGCTCGATAAAGTCTCCGGCAACCGCACGCTCCTCGATCAGGCGCTGGGCCATATCACCCCGGCGCGGCCCTGCATTTGCGAAACCCGGCACGTCACCACGATGCTCGGCATGGTGGAAGCGGGTATCGGCATTGCCGCCGTGCCCGCGATGTCGATGCCCACGTCCGGGCAGTCGGCGCTGACGTCGCTGCGCCTGACCTCGCCGGTGGTCAGACGCAGCATGGGGCTTATCCGCCGCAGCGGCCGCATACAGTCTTACGTGGCGGCAGAGCTGGAGAAGCTCGTCACGGAGCGCTATCCGCTGACGTAACAGCGGCTGCCCTTTTCACTGACCGCATCCCGGTGGCGTGAATAACCTGTTGCGCCCCGGAAGAGGACAGGAACGCCAGCAGCGCCCTCCCCTCCTGCGGATGGGCCGCGCTGCGCGTCACCGCGCCCGCAAAGCGGGTGATGTACTGCACGTCGTCGGGCAGCTCGCCGACAAACGTCACGCCGGGCACCGGCAACAGTTCGCTGACCTGCTGAAACCCGATGGCGTAGTTCCCTTTCGCCACCTCGGAGGCCACCGGAATGCGCTCAACCATCCGTGCTTTGGCGTCGACCTGCTTTTCAATATCGAGCTTTTTAAAGAGCGTGTTACTGACATAGCGGCCGCTGGCGCTGTCGGAATACGCGATGGATTTCGCCGCCAGTAAGGTCTGGCGCAGCTGCGCATCCGTTTTGATAGCCGGAACCGGCGCGCCATGCGCCACCACGACGCCAATCGGCGAATCCGCCAGTTCCGTGCGGGTGCCAGGCGCGGTGCGGCCCGCGCGTTCAAGGTCGCTCAGCGCATCACCTACCATAATCACCACATCCGCGCGTTCGCCGCGCGCCAGCCGGTTAGGAATCGCCTGCGCCGTTTTTCCCATCGACGGGCCGGGGATCACCACAAGATGATTACCGCTTTGCTTTTCATACGCCGGGCGCAGCTGCTCAAGCGCCGCCTTGAAGCCGCCGGAGATCATCACCGTGACCTCCTGCGCCAGCGCCCCGCTGTTTGCTCCGCATCCCACCAGCGCCGCGATAAGCCAGAACGTTTGTTTATGCATGTCGTTTCCCTTCTTCAGCGCGCGGTCTGCAGCGTCATGGTGCTGCGGCGATACAGGTAGAGCGTCGCCAGCAGCGCGCAAAGCGCGGCGAAACTCATCCAGTAACCGGGCGAGGCTTTATCGCCGGTGTACTCAATCAGCGCCGTGGAAATCACCGGCGTAAAGCCGCCGAACACCGCAGTCGCAAGGCTATAGGCCAGCGAAAAGCCCGCCACGCGCACTTCTGCGGGCATGATTTCGGTCAGCGCCGGGATCATCGCCCCGTTGTACAGGCCGTACATAAAGGAGAGCCACAGCAATACGGTCAGCATCATTGAGAAACTCGGCGCGCCCGCCAGCAGCAGCAGCGCCGGATAGGCCGTGGCCAGCGCCAGCAGCGTCATGGCGATAAGCACGGGCTTGCGCCCGAAGCGGTCAGACAGCGCGCCGCCCACCGGCAGCCAGATGAAGTTAGAGATAGCCACCAGCAGCGTCACCAGCAGGCTGTCGGAGGCGCTGAGCATCAGGACTTTTTTGCCGAAGGTGGGCGCATAGACGGTAATGAGGTAAAACGCGGTCGTGGTCATCGCCACCATCAGCATGCCCGCAATCACCACCGGCCAGTGGTTCAGCAGCATGGCGAACACCTGACGCATCTCCAGATGATGACGGCGCGCGCTAAACTCCTGGGTCTCTTCCAGCTTGCGGCGCAGCAGGAAAATAAACGGCACGATAATGCAGCCGAACAGGAACGGAATACGCCAGCCCCAGTCGCTGATGGCGCTCTGATCCAGCGCCGCATTCAGTGCAAACCCCATCGCCGCGGCGACCATAATAGCGACCTGCTGGCTGCCGGACTGCCAGCTGGTGTAAAACCCTTTGCGGCCCGGCGTCGCGATTTCCGCCAGGTACACCGATACGCCGCCGAGCTCCGCGCCTGCCGAGAAGCCCTGCAACAGGCGGCCCGTCAGCACCAGCAGCGGCGCCCAGAGCCCGATGGCGTCCCAGGACGGGATCAGCACAATCAGGAACGTCCCTGCCGCCATAATGGAGAGCGTGACAATCAACCCTTTGCGGCGACCAACCTTATCGATATACGCGCCCAGCACGATGGCGCCGATGGGGCGCATCAGAAAGCCCGCGCCGAACACCGCGAAGGTCATCATCAGCGAGGCAAACTCGCTGCTCGCCGGGAAGAAAGTATGCGCGATGTAGGTGGCATAAAACCCAAACAGGAAGAAATCAAACTGTTCAAGAAAATTGCCCGACGTGACGCGCAGTATCGCACTGAGTCGGGAACGGGTCGTTACAGGTGGGGTAGCGGAATGCATTGATGTCTCCAGTTGTCATTGACGCTTGTGGTTGCGCCTCTGTCTGAAGACTGGAACAGAAATAAAGGGTTAATAAGCGCAATAAACGCAAGAGCCGATGCGTCTGACGCATTAATCGTGCCTCACAGATCTATAGCGCTTTTGTATACAAAGATTTAACATTGTTTGCACAAATTTTCACCAGCGCCACAGGCGGAGATCGGAATTTCCGTTTTGTGACAACGGCCTGAGTCTGCATGCGCGCTTATCATCGTTTTTACATCCGTCAGGCGAGCGTATAAGTGATGGGCAATTTAGCAGGAGGGAATAAAACAGCGTTAACCGATAACGACGCCTTTGATAAAAATAGCATCTGCGGCGAGTGTCGGGTGAAAGGAGCCGACGACAGAATGAAGTTAATAACGGTTAGTTATTTTATATTTTTTGAACGCCCCTTTATTTGCGTTAAGTCACGCCGAATAAACGGGTGATGGGAAGAAAACTATTTTTGAGCGAGAAAAACTGACACGTCCTGTCAGCGTGGGGCGCTAAGATAGCGCTCAAATACATTGTGAGATTCGATTATGGAAAATCCTTCACGCCATGAGCGCCTGGCTAACCGTATTGCGTTTATATTGCTTGAGCTGACGAAGTCGGGAGCTATTTCACGCCGCGAACTGGCCGAACGCTTTAACGTCAGTGAAAGAACCATCTATCGTGATTTAAATCGTCTGGGTGCTTTTGTTACCTGCAGTAGTGACGGGGTATATCGGATTGCCAGCCAGAACGAACAAAAAGATGCGTTACCTACGCTGGCCAGTCTGAGCGAAAAAACCGGATTACAGAAACTTTTGCCGTCATCAGATGAAAACACACTGCAAAAGATGTTAACGGCCATTGAGTATAATCGGATCACCATTTTGCCTTTGCCGCCAGAAGCCCTGCATTCAGAACAACACAGGAGCCTCTTTTCCAGTCTGGAAAAAGCGATTAGCGCATGTCAGGTTTGCGTCGTGCATTACAAAGGCAAGTCCAGAGTGTTGCATCCTTACCGGCTAATGAATCTTAAAGGCGTGTGGTATCTGGCAGCGACGGATGCTGATCTGATGATCAAAGCCTGGCGGATAAGCGCTATCGAGTGGCTCGACGTTAAAAAAACCACCTTCGTTCCGGATACCGACATCCACGATTATCTTGATACCGAAGACGACGCCTGGTTCAGCCTTAAAAAAATGGAAGTGACAGTGGAAGTCCTCCCGGCTATTTCGCAATATTTCGAGCGCAGGAATATTTTTCCACAACAGAAACTGATTAATAAAGCGCAAGACGGCACCCTGACGTTAACCACGAAAATAGCCCATCGGGACCAGCTTTTTTCCACGCTGCGTTTCTGGCTGCCCAACGTGCGTATTATTTCTCCGGTTACGGAAGCTGATGCCTTTATCACGCAGCTGACTCAATATATCAGTCTGCTGACTCAAGAAAAAAACGCTATCGCCGATAACGTGTCTCAGGGCAATGCCTAAGGAAAGATGATAATGCAAGAGCGCAATAAAGCCGTAACCCGGGCCATTACTCTCTGTCCTGTCTGGCCAACGCAGGCGGCAGAAAAGATTGGCAAAATGGTTGGCGAGATAAATCAGGCTAACTCCATAATGTCAGGTATCGCCTCTACCGCGCAAAGTAACGCGATAAAAGGCGGATTCGCCGCAGAAACCTGGCATGCGGAATCTTTTAATCTGGATGCCATCCTTAAAGATAAAGATATAAGGGCATTTACAGACAGGTTCAAAAACACGCCACTGGGTATGAACGATCAAATCCACGATATTGTGGTCATGAACGGCGATCAGCAACTACTGGGAGCACAGCTTAAATATTTCCAGGATGCCAATAAAACCCAGGCGGCTTTTCGTTCCACCAAAGACGGCGTGCATCAATACCAGCACAGCGATGTATTTATTGGTCCCGCCGATCAAATTGAAGGCATCAAAGCTTCAGCCCAGCGTACCGTGCTCAAAAACCAGCAAAATCGTCCCCAGGTGGCTGAAGCGGCAGAAAAGGTGCGCGACAAAACCGCCGGCACGCTGGACGTGGACGGGGTAAAGTCCACCTCGCTAAGTAAACGCGAGGCGGAACAGGTGGGCGCGGGTAACGCGGCGGGCAAGGAGTTGCATGAGAAAATGCAAACCGGCTACCTCAATAAGGCCACGCTTCAGCAAAGCATGCGCGCCGCTGGCTCAGCGGCCATGATAACCACCGTGATCGCAGGCAGCATCAATACCTTCCAGTACATTCGACAGGTTCGTGACGGCGAGATAACCGCCGAAGAAGCGACCGTGCAAATTCTCCAGAATACGGTGATCGCCGCCGGAGACAGCGCGCTGAAAGCGGGTGTCGGCACCGCGAGCGTCGCCATAGCCGCCCGCTCTCTGCCTGGCCTGTTTGCAGGCTCTGTTTTTAAACGAACGCTTGCGAACGGCGGTATTGCTGGCGCGGCCGTGTGTGCGGTGGATGTGGTGCAAAACGTCGTGCTTTTCGCAGCAGGAAAAATCACAGCGCAAGAGCTGGAATCGCGAACGGGCAAAGGCCTTTTCCAGACCGGCGCTGGCGTTACCGGGGCATCTGTTGGCGCCGCCGTCGGCGCGCCTGCCGGCCCTTTGGGCGTACTGGTGGGAAGCCTTATTGGCGGCGTTATCACCACCCTTGCGATGAATATCGCGCTGGATAACCACCTCGAAAAGAATTTTGAACTCACCCTCGCCAATACCGCGCTCGTCCTGAACAACGGACTCAAGATGCACGATGCGCTGGATTATCTGCATCAGTCGCAGAACTGGTATGCCGATTTCCATAAAGGGCTTTATTTATCTGAAAAACACTTTGCCAGTCAGGTAAAAACGCTGGCATCACAAAGTCATCGTTTAAAGAATAAAATCAAAGATCTGTAAGGAACAAAAATGACTGACATTACAGCAGAGTCTCAGCAACAGATATTTCATCAACCGCTGGAAGGCGCGGAGCTCGACGCCGTTAATGGCCTCGTCAGACAGCACAAAGCTAACGCGGCGCTCACACAACAGCTGGCGCTTGATGCATCAAAACTGATCGCCAGCAGCCAGGATCGTTTACAAAAACAGAGCAGCAGTGGTTTCTTTAAACGTTTTGCTGGCGCAGTGACGGGCAAAAATACTGAAAATCAGCTACAGAATCAGGCTGACACGCTGCAAATGCAGAAATTCGCGTGGCACTATCTGCAGCAGCTCCAGCAGCAAAATCTTATCAACGCGCAGAGCATCGCCCTGATCCGTAATAACCTGGGTACGATGAATGAATACCTCATCGAAACGCGGGACTTCCTTGAAGAAGCCATCGACAGAATAAACCAGCGGCTGGTGCACGTAGAAAATAACACCAGTTTCAGCAAATGGTCGCTCAATATAGAGGCGAATAAGCGCCGCTATAAATCTCTGCCAGGAACCATTCTGGTATTGAGCCTGACCTATGATTTTATGCGCACCCACCAGAACATCGCGCTGACAGCCTCTGATATCAACCATCTCATCGTCACGCTTGAGAATCTGGGCGTGAATTGTGATGAAGAGGTCCGGCTGCTTGATTTTATTCTGGATCTTATCGACCAGATTGAAATAGTCGGTATCGATCGCTATCGCTCAATGATTGCGCTGGCGGTTGATGAGCATCAGATTGACTCCCACTTCATTCAGAACAATATCTCCGGCATCGCTTTTAACGCCCTTTATTTCCTCTCTGAACAGTATGAAAAAATCCTCTCGCTCACGGAAGACGATACGCTGTGCATGAACGACGAGGCGCGCGAAAAGCTCATTTCCCGGTTCTTTGGCGAAGCGTTCTCCGGCCTGTCGACGACTTACAGCCTTCGCGATCTGCTGAGCGAAGCGCTTGGCGGTAGTCTGTTAACTATGGATATCTATAAAGACGTCAACGGGCTCAATGTGAGTGCGTATGATGAGCTCGCGGCTGACGACAGCGCCGCACTGACGCTCGTCTCCGCCTTACCCGATATTCATCACCACAGTTTCTTTGACGCAACGGAAAGCGCGGAAGAGAAACGGCAATATCTCCTGCTGCTGGCGCTCTGTGTCGAAAACGCCGCCGCATTAAGCCGGGAAGGCCAGGAGTTTCTGGCCCTGCTCAGCGAGAAAGCGGGCTGCCCTGCGGTGATGGATGAGCTCATTACGCTTGCTGATAACAGCGTCAAATTCCAGGCGCACCAGCAGACTTTACTGGATGTGCTAAAAGATGATGACGCGCGTTATACCTGGCTTTTTGATGCGTTTTTCCTGCTGGCGCGTTGCAACAAACCGATGGAAAACCCGCAGGTCATGCGCCTGCTGGGGATGCTCAAGCCTGCGCAATTTAAAGATAATTTCTCCCATATCCAGACGCTGCTGAAGGAAAGTGACGAGACGTCGCTGCTGGAGAGCGCCGCGAAACTGAACGCGTTCACGCATGGCTGGAAAAATATCGTTCGTTATCGTGAGCGGCATTTTCGCCAGTACTACGACGAGACGATTAAGCAGCTTTACGCGGCTGACAGCGCCGCGATGCGGCTCAGCCTTGAACTCATGAAAGTGACGGACAAGGCGTCCGACTACGGCTGGTACATGGGATCGTTTGAGAATGACGGTTTCCTGAGCAAAATGGGCTCTGCTGTTGGCAGCTCGGCTTACGCTATCGGGCGCAAATCCTGCCTTTCCAGCCTGAATGAGTTCCGTAAAAAAGCCGAAGCGTTTTTATCCGCCAACGCGGCGCCGTTCCATACGGCAAACAGAATGACGGCGCGCTGGGGCCTGCCTGTTTTTGCCTACGAAGACCGGCTCGGTTATGGCGATTATGAGCTGGATAACTCCACGGATAACGATGACTGGTATAACCAGTTCAGTGAGTATGAACAGCGTATTGACGGCACACTGACGGCGTTCTCGACCGCCTGTAGCGACGCCGCCGATCAACTCGAACGCTTCGCTAAAGGCGAATTTGACCAGTCTGTGATCCGCCTGAAAGCACAGAAGCATGCAGAGTGGCTGTTGCAGCAGGAACAGGAAAAGCAAAATAAACAGTCTGTCTCCGTGAGCAAAGAAGGCGAGACGTATCGGCTCAGTATCGACTGGCAGGACATCACTAACCCGCCCTGTGAACCGGAAAACATCCGTCACATCAAAACGGACGGGCGTATCTGGTTAATTGTGGATTCAGACAACCGGCTTTATCGCAGCGAAGATACGCAGAGCTGGCAGCACGTGACGCTCAACAGCACCGGCGATACGCCGTACATCACGAAAATTCTGCTTGTCGAACACACCTGGATTATCTTTGCGGGGTACGACCCAGGGTTCTACTACTCCTCTGATGCGTTGCAGTGGGCGCAGAGCCAGCATCCGGATGTTCCCAACACCTGGGATTACACCGCGACAGAAGATATCGTCTTCTTTAATAACCAGTGGCTGTGGCGTTTTAAAGAGCGCAAAGAGTATGAGTATAAAGAAGAAGGTTTCTTCTTTGATTCCACAAAAACCTCAACCTACGACAAGCCGCTGATTTACTGCGCCGATCAGCCGGGCGCGCCGTGGCGACGCTATGATGACGCGCCTCGTTTTAGCGAAGGCGTGGAAATAGAGCGCCTGGTGGCGCTGCCGGGCGTTGATTGCTTGCTCGCTTTTGCGAAATACAGCGGCTACTACATCATGGTCAAAAAGCGCCCGGAGGCCGAGCCGCTTATTGAGTACCATATGCCTGGCAAAGGCTGGCGCAGCAGCACCTGGAATGGCGATAAAGTTTTTTACAGCGATATCCTGACGACCCGAATGAAAGACAAACTGATGTGCTTTTATTCACAGCATCTGATGACATCGGATAAAGGTTATGAATGGGATCGCCACGTCAGCGAATTGCACGTCGCGAATTGTTTCCATTTGCAGGACTTCAGTCTGTTTCCGTCCAGTTACAAGCGTCAGTTGGTTTATATCAGCCAGGACGGGCAGGAATTTCAGGAGCTGCTGATGGGCGAAGGCGACTGGCAATACCTTGCCGCGAATGAGCAGGGCGTGCTGTGCGTCTATTCACCCAACTCGCATGAAACCTTCCTGCGGCTGGGGAAATATAACTGGCGTCGTCAGGCGTAACCGGACACCCCCTGCGTCTGCATTATCTGCTCGTACCGCTTACGCGAACGAGCAGATAATCTCGCGACACCCGCCGCCCCACTCTGCCGGTAAGGCCAGCCTGATGGCGCTAAGACGTTCCTCTTCTTTCCTGCGCCAGTAAATTCCCGCGAATGAAATCGTCGATGTCTTCCTGCGCCTGGCGGAACGCCTCGTCGGACGGCAGCGTGTAGAGATGATCGCTGTAGCCAAACAGCATGGCATCAAGCTGACGGGCGACACGCGAGGCATTGACGCGGCGGAACACGCCTTCGCTTTCACCCGCGACGATAATCGCCACCAGCGCCTCGTGCCAGCGCGTCAGGATAGCGTCCATCATCTGCGCATAGACCGGATTATGCGCAGCCAGTTGCCACAGCGATCCGTAAAGCCGGGCGGTCGGGTCGGGCGTCGGCGAAATTACGCCGTCGATAAACGCCTGCAATCTGTCACTTGCCGGTAACGACGCGGTCCGCGAGACAAATTCGTGAAGCTCATTGTCAAGAAACGAGGAAATCGACTCCACGCACAGCGCCTGCCAGTTGGTGAAATAGTGATAAATATGGCTGCGCGAAATCGCTAAATGCTCCGTTAAATCCCGCGTTTTGACGTTTTCGATACCTTTTTCAATAAACAG
Organism: Cronobacter dublinensis subsp. dublinensis LMG 23823; assembly: GCF_001277235.1. Taxonomy (NCBI): domain Bacteria; kingdom Pseudomonadati; phylum Pseudomonadota; class Gammaproteobacteria; order Enterobacterales; family Enterobacteriaceae; genus Cronobacter; species Cronobacter dublinensis. Next base: position 168,437 of record NZ_CP012267.1, on the reverse strand, counting down.
CGCGATCGCCGCGTTGACGATTTTCTCTTTCACGAAAAACTCACCCTGTATTTTCTCCGGTTGACTTTGAGCACTTGCTCAAATAGCATCCCACCCCACTTGAGCAGGTGCTCTAACGCAAGATTACCAGAAACCATGAATACGCACAGCCAGAATCTCCCGGCATCCGTCGCGGCCACCAGCGCCTCCGGCACGCTGAAAACCCTCGCCAGACGCCACCGGCATAAGCTCTTTTTCACCTTTTTGCTGGTGATTGCCGAGAACGTCACGTATCTGCTTTATCCGGTGCTGGCGGGCATCTGCATTAACGCCATTCTTTCCGGCAGGATGGTCAGCGCGATGCTGTACGGGCTAATGGTGCTGTTTATCTGGACGCTGGGCGCCATGCGCCGCAGCGTCGACACGCGCACTTTCGCGCGCATTTACGCGGGCCTCGCCGTCTCGGTGGTGCTGGCGCAGCGTAAAAAACAGCTGGCCGCGTCCACCGTCGCCGCGCGCGTGACGCTCTCACGGGAATTTGTCGACTTCTTCGAGCTGCACCTGCCGACGCTCATCACCTCGGTGGCGTCTATGGTGGGTGCCGCCGTCATGCTGCTGCTGATTGAGTTCTGGACGGGCATGCTGTGCCTTGCTGTCTTAGGCGTGTTGGCCTGCTTTCTCACGCGCTTTACCCGCCGCAACGAGGCGCTGTATGGCAGGCTCAACAACCGGCTGGAAAAAGAGATAGACGTCGTGACGCACGCCGCGTCGCACACCCTGCAACGGCATTATCACGTGCTGGCGCGGCTGCGCATTTCGCTCTCGGATCGCGAGGCGATGGGCTATCTCACCATCGGCGTGCTGGCGGCGCTGCTGTTCAGCGTTACGATTGTGCTGATGACGCGCTCGCCCGATATCAACGCCGGGCATATTTACTCGGTGATGACCTACCTGTGGATGTTTGCCACAAGCCTCGACGACGGCCCGCAGCTGCTGGAAAAGTATTCGCAGCTGAAGGATATCGGCAGGCGCGTGGCAACAGAAGCGGAAGAATAACGCGGCGGCATCAGCGCCTGAAATGAGACTGCTGAAGTTTGCCCGGCGTTTCGCCAAAACGTTCGCGAAACGCCTGAATATAGGCGCTGACATTACTGAATCCGCTTTCCATCGCCGCCTCACTTACCGGCACACCCGCGAGAATGCGCGACAGAGAGGCAATAACTTTCGCCTGCTGACGCCACAGGCTGAAACGAAGCCCCGTCTGCTCGCGAAAAAGCCGACTCAGCGTTCGGACGCTGAGACCGTACTTAACGGCAAGCTGCGTCTGACTGAGTCCGTTACCGGGATGCAATAACAGCGCATCGGCTATCTGCCTGGCGCGTCGGTCCTGCGGCATGGTCAGATGCAGCGGACACGGCGCCGCTGCCATTATCTCATCGCACAACACGGCCAGTAACCGGGCCTGGCGCACCTCGCTTACTTCGTGGAACAGCCGTTCAATCAGCATCAGCATGAAGGTATCAGCACTGAAAATCCCCTCTTCGGGCGGGAGTGGCGGATGATCGCCCGTGTTGAAGTAGATAGCACCGCCGTGCATCTGGCCTGGAAAAAGGGCCTTATGACGAACGCCTGCCGGGATCCAGCCAATAACGCCTGGCGTAACCGCCCAGCGGGCACGATCGGTTTCAATCATCATGACACCTGCGATTGCCCGGTAAATCTGCCCACCGTCGTGCGTGTGCCAGCGCGTTTCATGCCGGGGTGGATGGGTAAAGTGTTCAGACGTAAGAAGCATGGCCGGTTAACCGTATTTTTTGACGTAATACGGATAATAGCCTTTACGCCCCCGGCCGTATCCTGCTTTCTCACTACACTATGAGGAGAACCCAATGGATACCGCCAAAAAAAGGGTGACCGACGCCCTGGAGCAGGTAGTTTGTCATCCCGCGCATGACGAACGCACCATTGCCCGTTTTTTTGCACCGAACTATCAACAGGTTGTGGACGGCGTGTCGCTGGATTATGCGCATTTTGTCGAACACATGGCCGCGCTTAAAGCTATCACACGGCGCATTAACCTGCGCATCCTGGCGGCCGTTATCGAGGGTGAGCAGGTGTTTACGCATCATCTCGTTGAGGTGGAAAAACGTCACGGGGCTGACGCTCAGGTGGAAGTGTTCGCGCACTTTACGCTGGCGGAAGGAAAAATCGTCCGTTGTGAAGAGCTCACGCGCCTGATTAACGGCGATGAAAGCGATAAAGCGCTGGGGCAAATGCGCCGCACAGCGTCCCATTAACAAGATGGCGAAACGCCGCCCCGGCGGGCGGCGTGGTTAACGGTGACGCTCGCGCAGAAAAATGGTCATCACATCTTTAAAGGCGCTGCCGCCGCACTCCGCGACGAGCCAGCCCACCGCGCCCCGGTGATAGGTACCGTGAAACAGCATATGGGTGATCATATCAATAGCTTTCATTTCGCCGGGCGAGCCGTCGGTAAACTGGAAGCGGATCGTCCTGGTAAAATCGGCCTCAGACATCGCGCTTACATGGGCGATATACCCGTCAGTGCTCTCGCGCAGGTTCGCTTCAAGCTCCTCCACCGATGGGGTTTGCGGCGTGTTCAGCGCCGTGTAACCGTGCGGCTGCTCCGCCAGATTGGCCTGGAAAATCCGGTCCACCACATAAATATGGTTCATCAGCCGCTGCATCAGGCGGCGCTTCTCCGGGTGCGCGGTTTCATCAACCGCTCTGACCGACGCCAGCGTGCCGGCATCCGCCCAGCGTTTATATTCCAGTAGCGTAACCAGCGTGTCCCTGTCCATTTTCTTTCTCCGTTAAGGATGAGCGTAAGCCGTTAAATTAACTTAATGCGGGGCTTGCCGTCGCTACCAATATTCAGGGTTAAGAAACACCTGCACCTGCGTCCCATGCGGTTTTCGGTATACTCTCTGGCCGCTATCACCGAAACACGTGACGATTTAATCGCCCGCTATCAAGGAGCCCGTATGCGCACACGCCCCGCCGCCCGGTTGTTGATAATGAGCCCGGAAAAACGGCTGCTGCTGTTTCGTTTCAGCCATCGCGATGACGCGCTCGCCGGGCATTCCTACTGGGCGACGCCGGGCGGCGGCGTTGAGGAGGGCGAGTCGTTCGCCGACGCGGCGCTGCGCGAATTGTATGAAGAGACGGGCATCGTGCGCGACTTCCCCGGCCCGGAAGTGGCGCAGCGCACCTTCACGATGCGCCTGCCGTGCGGCGAAGACGTTATCGCCGACGAGCACTTTTTTATCATTGATGTCGCCCGCGAAGAGGCCGACTTCTCACGCTGGAGCGACAATGAAAAACGCGTCATTCACGACCACCGCTGGTGGACGCGCGATGCGCTCGCCGACGCCCGCGAGACGATCTACCCGCGGGAATTACTCCTTGAGCTGATGCCAGCGTCGTGATCCCTCACGCGTCAGCCTTGCCCTCACGACGCCGCTGAAGCAGCAGGCTGAACGCCGCGGGCAGTACGGTGAGCGTCACCAGCGTCGCCACTATCAGCCCGCCGATAATGGCGTACGCCATCGGCCCCCAGAACACCTGATGCGAAATCGGGATCATGCCGAGAATAGCCGCGCAGGCGGTTAACATGATGGGCCGCGCCCGGTGCTCTGCGGCGGTCGCAATCGCCGCATGCGCGTCCATGCCCAGTTGCAGGTTGCCATCCACCTCGGTTATCAGGATCACGGCGTTGCGAATGATCATGCCGGCGAGCGCGATAATGCCGAGCAGCGCGACAAACCCCAGCGGCGTGCCGGTCGGCAGCATCGCCAGTACGATGCCCGGCAGGCCGAACGGCGCCATCAGCAGCGCCAGCAGCATCCGTGAAAACCGCCGCAGCTGCGCCATCAGCAGCACCAGCATAACGATAAGCGTCACCGGCAGGACGTTGTACACCGAGCTGTTGCCTTTATCCGACTCCGCCACCGCGCCATCTTCTTTGATCTCATAACCGGCAGGCAGCCGCGCGCGAAACGCCTCTATGGCGGGGCGCAGCCCGGCGGACACGGCTTCGGCGCGCAGGCCCGGCGCGAGATCGGTCTGCACGGTGATAAACGGCAGGCGCTGTCGACGCCAGATAACCGGATCGTCCAGCCCCCACGCGGGCGTCGCCACTTCGCTGAGCGGCACTTTCCCGCCGCTGGCGGTCGGCACCATCAGCGCGGAGAACGTGGCGAGGTCAAGCCGCTCGGGGTCGTTGCCGCGCAGCACCACATCCACCAGCCGATCGTTATCGCGAACCGAGGTGACGGTCGAGCCGGACCAGACGGTGTTGAGCAACTGCGCCAGACGTTGCGATGAAACGCCCGCCGCCCGCGCCGCCGTCTGGTTAACCCTGAACGTGATGACCCGCTCCGGCTCGCCTGCCGTCAGGTTCACCTCGCGGGTGAGCGGCGATTTGCCGAGCGTGTCGGCTAACGCCTGCGCCGTGCGCTGCACCTGCGCATAATCGGGCCCGCTGACGCGGTATTTCAGCGGCCAGCCGACGGGCGGGCCAAGCTCCAGCGGCGACACGCGGGTGGTGATATCGCTAAAGCGCTTCGCCAGCAGCGCGTTGAGCTGGTCGCGCAGGCGATCGCGCGCCGCCAGGTCTTTTGCCACGATCACCAGCTGCGCCGTGTTTTCGTCGTCGTCGAGAATATTCATCGGCAGATAAAAGCGCACCGCGCCGGTGCCGACATACGCCGAGTAGTGGTCGATATTGCGGTTGCCGCGAAGCGCCTGCTCAAGGCGCACCGTCTGGCGTTGCGTCTCCTGCTGCGAGGCGCTGGCGGGCAGCGAGAGCGTCACCAGGAGCTCCGGGCGGTCGGACGCCGGGAAAAACTCGCCCTGCATAAAGGGGGTGCCCCAGAGCGACAGCGCCAGCGCCAGTAGCGCCGCGCCGCACGTCGCAAGCCGGTGACCGAGCGCGAGACGCAGCAGCCGCTGATAAAACCGGCCCAGCCTCCCCGGCCCCTGATGCGCCTTTTTCATCTGCGCCGGCAAAAGCCAGGTGCCGGTGAGCGGCGAAAACAGAATTGCCACCACCCATGAGCAGAGCAGCGCTATCAACACCACGGCGAACAGCGAGTAGCAATATTCCCCGGCGCTGGAGGCCGCGAACCCGACCGGAATAAACCCGGCAATCATCACCAGCGTGCCGGTGAGCATCGGAAACGCCGTGGTTTTAAACGCCCAGGAGGCTGCGCTTTTGCGCGAATCGCCCGCCTCCAGCCGCGCCACCATCGTTTCGACGGTGATCATCGCGTCATCCACCAGCAGCCCGAGCGCGATGATGAGCGCGCCGAGCGAAATACGTTGCAGGCCGATGCCCGCGAGCATCATCCCGGCAAATGTCATCGCCAGCACCAGCGGAATGGCGGCGGCCACCACCAGCCCGGCGCGCAGGCCAAGCGACACAAACGAGACGGCAAGCACAATCAGCACGGCCTCGACCAGCACCCGGACAAATCCGCTCACCGCCTCGCTCACCACGGCGGACTGATCGGCGACTTTTACCACCTCGATGCCGTGCGGCAGCTGCGCCGCTACCTGCGCCATCCGCGCGTTCAGCGCCTCGCCAAAGGCCTGCATATTTCCGGTCGGCGCCATTGAGATAGCAAGCCCGATGGCGGGCTCGCCGTTCACGCGAAACTGCGGCACGGGCGGCTCGGCAGGCTGGCGGCTGACCGTCGCGATATCCGTCAGCGGAATATAGCGGTTGTTGATATGCAGCGTGACGGCGCGCAGGCTCTCTTCGGTGGTCAGCGCGCCGCTGACGCGAAGCGCCACGTTGTCCTGCCCGGTGCGCAGGGTGCCCGACGGCTCAACGGCGTTCTGCGCCGCAAGCGCCTCGCCGACCTGCGTAATATCCACCCCCATACCGGCGAGCTGGCGCGGGGAAAACGCGATAACGATCTGCTCCTGCGGCTCGCCCAGCAGCGTGATTTTGCCGATATCCTGCACGGACATGAGCGTGCGGCGCACGGCCTCCACGCGGTCGCGCAACTCGCGAGGCGAAAAACCCTCGGCGGTAAAGCCGTAAATCGTGCCCCAGGTGTCGTCAAACTCGTCGTTCACGGCGGGCCCCCGCGCGCCCTGCGGCAGCGACGGGGCGATATCCTGCATTTTGGTGCGCAGCTTGTACCAGATGGCGGGCACTTCCTGCGGCGGCGTGTCGTCGCGCAGGTTGACGTTAATCACCGAACGCCCGGCGCGGGTCTGGCTCTCGATGTTGTCCAGCCACGGCAGCTCCTGGAGTTTTTTCTCCAGCACATCCGTCACCAGATGCGTGGTATCCGCCACCGTCGCGCCCGGCCACAGGGTCGATACCACCGCCGTTTTGATGGTGAACGCCGGATCTTCATTGCGCGGCAGCTTTTCATAGCACAGCACGCCGGTCGCCATAATCAGCAGCATAAAAAAGCTCACCAGCTGCTGATGCGCCAGCGCCCAGGCGGAGAGGTTGAATTTTTCTTTCAGTGACGGGGCGTTCATGGCGGCGTCTCCCCAGGAATGACCTTCTCGCCGGGGCGCAGCTTGCTGACGCCTGCCGTGATAACCCGATCGCCAGGGCTGACGCCGCCGGTGAGAAGAACGTCACTGGCGGTGTAGGCGGCGATGGTGACCGGTCGCGGCTGCGCCTGCTGGCGGGCATCAATGATAAACACGACAGGGCGGCCATTCAGCCGGGTCAGCGCGGCGGCGGGCACCCTGACGCCTTTCTCCCGCGTCTGGGGCAGCGAGACCATGACGTTCGCGCCCAGCGCCATCGCCGCAGGCGGCGACGGTAGCGTAAGGCGCACCCGCCATGTCCGGGTCTGCGGGTCGGCCTGCGGGCTGATGTCCCGCAGGCGCGCGGTGGCGGTTATCGCAGGCGACGTCAGCAGTGCGACCGGAAACACCGTTTGCGCCTGGTCGGCGAACCGCTGCGGATCGCTGACATCAAGCACCACATCGCGCGCGTCGCTGGTAGCGAGCGTAAAGACGCTCTGCCCGGCGCTCACCACCTGCCCGGCCGAGGCATTAACGCCGGTTATCACGCCATCGGCGGGCGCGACAAGCTGCGTCCATGAGAGATTCTCCCCGGCGTTACGCAGCGCGGCCTCGCTGCTTTTGAGGCGCGCGACGGCGCTCTGCCAGTCGGCGCGGGCGCTGTCGAGCTGGCTGCGGGCAATCGCGCCGGACGGCATCAGCGCCTGCATGCGCTTAAGGTTGAGCGCCGCCACCCGCTCCGCCGCCTGCGCGCTCTGGCGATCGGCCTGCGCGCTCGCCGCCTGATTCTCACCGGTCGCGCGCTCAAGCGTGGCGAGCAGCTGACCTGCGCGCACCGCCGCGCCGATATCCACCAGGCGGCGTGTGATGCGCCCGTCCGTGCGAAAGCTCAGCGTCGTTTCATCATGGGCGCGGATGTCGCCGGTGCGTACGCTGGCGGGCGCGGGCGCGTCAGGCGCTATCACGAGATAGCGCACCGGGCGCGGCGGTGCGGGCTGGTCGCTATGGTGGTCGTCGCCGCAGCCGGTTAACAGCGGCAGAGTGACGGCGAGCGCCACCAACGGCAACAGCGAGAGAAAAGAAAAATGGCGCGCCGCACCGTACAGATGATGCAGGCAGTGACGGAAATAATCGCTAAAGGCTTCTGACATGACGCCGCTCCTGAGTGAAGACGGCGCCATTTCAGCGTGCCTGCGTCGAGATTCGTTCGGTTTTTCGTCAAGAAACCATCAAGGGTGACAATTTTCTGCCGTGTCGCTGGTCGCGGGCAGCGTCACGGTCATCAGCAGCCCGCCCTCTGAAGGCAGCGAAGCCTGAATGTCGCCGCCGTGCGCCGCGCAGATAGCCCGTGCGATGGACAGCCCCAGCCCGCTGCCGCCGGAGTGCCGGGCGCGCGAGGTTTCGGCGCGGGTAAAGCGCTCGAACATCACCGGCAGAAAGCCCGGATCCACGCCCGGCCCGTCATCGAGAAACGCAATGCGGTAGCCCGCCTGCGTGCAGTGCAGTCGAATATCAAGACGCCCGCCGTGCTTGCCGTAGCGCAGCGTGTTTTCCATCAACACCGTGAAAACCTGCCCGAGACGCAGCGGATCTGCCCACAGCGGCGCGGGCGACGCGGCATGAATAACCACGCGGATCCCTGACGCATCGGCCTGCGGTTTTAACCAGGCGGCGCGCTCGCGCAGCAGTTCGCTCAGGCATATCGCCTCGCGATCGAGCGTCAGCTGCCCGGCGTCAGCCAGCGACAGCAGATGCAGTTCATCGGTGAGGCGGTTCAACAGCTGAAGCTGGCGCATCACCATTGTCAGTTGCTGCGCGTCGGGCGTGAAAACGCCGTCCAGCATCCCCTGCAGGCGGCCCATCGCGGCGGTAAGCGGCGATCTTAACTCGTGCGCCATCGCCACATGCGAGGCGCGCAGCTCCTTTTCATAGCGCGCGAGCTGGCGGGTCATGGCGTTGAAATCGCTCGCGAAGCGCACCATCTCTTCAGGCGCGTTTTCAACCAGCTCCGCCTGACGCCCGAACTCGCCCTGCGTCACGTCTTCGGCCACATCTCGCAGGCGGCTGAACTGGACAGAAAGCGGCCGGGCATATTTCAGGCCCATAAAAATGATAAAGGGGATCATCACCAGCACCAGCACGCCGAGCAAAATCCAGTCGCTGGAGGCGATAGACGGCGTGGAGTATTCAAGCCCCCACCAGGCGTCGACGATGTCATGAAAACGTGCCGGATCCAGCTGCGGGTTATCCGCCAGCCGGAGAAATTCCTCGCGCAGCGCAGGTGGCATCCGGTGCATTATCCAGTAATTCTGCACCGCGAAGCGCAGCCACATGCAGACCGCGATGACAATCACCGTGCCGAGCGCCAGCGCGATGATCCGCCCGCAGAGCCAGCGCCAGAGCGACTGATATGCGTGATTTTTCATGGTTGCCGGAACCTGTAGCCGATGCCGCGCACGTTGATAAGCACCCCGCGCAGGCCCGCGCTCTCAAGCTTTCTGCGCAGGTTATAGACATGCGTATCCACCACGCGCTCCAGCGCCTCGCTCTCCGGCAGGCAGTGTTCCAGCAGATAGTGGCGGGCAAACGGCCGCGTGGGGTGACGCAACAGCACGGTCAGCAGGGAAAATTCGGTGGGCGTGAGGTCCAGATGCGTGACGTCGCCGTCGCGATCGAGGGTTGCGGTGATCGCGACTGTGTCTACCGTCAGCGCCTCCCAGCGCAGGACTTCTTCCTGCGTCGGCGTTTTGGCAGTACGGCGCAACACCGCCTGGACGCGGGCCACCACTTCGCCGGGGTGGTAGGGTTTGACGACGTAATCATCGGCGCCGTAGCGCAGCGCGCCTATCCGGTCCGGCGTGTCGCCCATCGCCGTGACCATAATCACCGGCACGTCGCTTGCGCGGCGCAGCGCCGCCAGCACTTCCGTGCCGTTCAGCACCGGCAGCATCACGTCCAGCAGCACCAGATCCGGCTTCCAGCGCTGCGCGTTATCAAGCCCCGACTGGCCGTCCGCCGCGATCTCCACGTCGTAATTTTCACGCCGCAAATAGGCCTCCAGCACGCTGGCGGCATCGGCGTCGTCCTCAATAATCAGTACCCTTTTGGTTACCATCTGTTCACCTTGACAGTTTCTTAACAGTTTCCTGACCGTTCATTGATAAGAGTGGCCCAGAATGCGCATCGAACCCGGTAGCCAACCGTTCAAGCCCATTTCCCGTCCAAAAGGAGCCACGATGATAATACGAAACTGGACGCTGTACATGCTCATCGCGTTATCGGGCGTCGCCACGACCGCGGCGGCGCAGGAGAGCAGCCCTGACAGCCTGACGCTCGGCGTGGGCGGACAGTACGCGCCGCGCTACAGCGGGGCGAACCACCAGACGCTGACCGTTGCGCCCGTCGTGCAGGCCCGTCACGGCGCGTTCTTTTTCGATACCGAAAAGGGGCTCGGCTACGATCTGCAAAGCGACAGCGGCGTCTATTTTGAGCACGCGCTCGGCGTAAGCCTCGGACGCGCGGACAAAAACAGCGACTGGCGCGAAGGCGCGAATTCGCTCAAAGGCATGGGCACCATTAAAACCGCGCTGAACACGAGCCTCGCGCTCGGCTGGTCCGCCACGCCGTGGCTGGTGGTGGAAGGCAAAGCGACGCTGCCGTTAACCGACAGTCAGGGCGTACAGTATCAGACATCCCTCACCCTGCTGCCCTTCCAGAACACCACCGACACCGTCGCGTTTCAGTCGGCCGCGCTGTTCGGCGACAGCCGCTACATGAATACGTTTTACGGGGTCAGCGCGCGTCAGAGCGCGCGCACCGGTTACGGGAGTTACGACACGCAAGGCGGGTTTTACGGCGTCAGTACTAACCTGAGCTGGAGCCACCAGTTTGGCGAGCACTGGGGCACCACCCTGAGCGCCGGTTACACCTGGCTTGGCGATAAAGCGGCGGACAGCCCGATTGTGCGCCAGCGCCATCAGACGACGGCCGCCGTGGCTGTAACGTACACGTTCTGATGGCGTCGCCCGCTCCCGCATGAAAAAACGCGAAGTCGGGTTCTGGAGCATGGTCGCGCTGGCTATTCTGGCGACGTATATCGCGGTCTATTACGTCTACGTGCGGGCTTAATGTTTCCTTAACCCGACGCGACGACAATAGGCTTTTATTTCGCGCCTGAAAGCGCGCGCGATAACAGCGACTGACTTACACAGCAAAAGATTACAGGTGCGGTATTATGCAAGTTAAAACCGTTGTCGGCCGTCTGACTGGCTGGCAGAAATCCGACGCGCAGACTTATCAGCGTCTTTATCATCAGTTTGGCGGCTCGGTCTGCTGTCACCCGGACGTGCTGGCATTTTTAAGCCATGAGCAAAATCTGACGCTCGACTATTTCGCGCTGAAAGACGGAAATAACGACGTGGGCGCGTGCTTTTCCGTTAACGGTAAAAGCAGCCTCCAGCACAGAAATTTTCCGGTGGTCTTTGATGATGTGTGGTTCCCCGTGCGACCGCAGGGGCGCCTCTACCTGCCGATCACGAGCAAACGCCTCTCTCCGTCGCACAACGGCGCGTTTATCAACACGCTGTTCTCCGGGCGTCTGAAGCATAAAGTGGCGTATATCAAAGAGAAAATCTCGAATACGTCCGAGAAAAAACGCCGCAAAGAGTTTGAGAAATTCTGCGCGATGGGCGGCGTGGTCCGCGAGGCGAGCAGCTTTTCATCGCACGAGCTCGCCACGATTTACACCACGCTTTTTACCCTGCGCTGGCAGGGCAAAATATACTGCTTCGCCCATGACGATCTGGTCCGTACCTTTGACGCGCTGCGGCATCTTATTTTCGGCAGCGTGCTGTTTATCGATAATCGCCCGTGCGCGTTCGATATTATTTTTATGAGCCGCAACGCGTCGTGGATCTATTTCGACGACATTAACGGCGGTTACGATCCGCAGTACACCACGCTCAATCTCGGCAGTATTTTACTGTGGCTCAATACCAGCAACGCCCGCGCGCTCTGCGCGGCGGAAAATAAACAGATGCGCTTTTCGCTGGGGATTTATAAGGATTTCTGGAGTTATAAAAAGCAGTGGTGCGACATTATTCCGCTCGGCAGAACTTTTTTCTGACGCGCGGGAACCGGAAAACGGGCCGCGGCCCGTTTCCTTTTTGTTACGCCCGTGAGCGCGCCATTATTGCTCAGGGTTCAGAAAGCAGACGCGCAGGCGGTGGCCGTCCGGGTCCACTACCGCGAAGGTGTAACCAAAATCCAGCTCCACCGGGCTCTGGATCACCGTCGCCTGACGCTCCATGCACCACAGCGCGTAAAAATGGTCGACCTCTTCCCGCGCCTGCACTTTAAAGACGATTTCGCCAGCGGGCACCGGCGCGCGCTGGTTCACCACCGGCTCGACGGTATAGCAGGACCACAATCCGAGCTTAAAGCCATTATCCAGCACGAATAACGCGAACGTCGGCTGTTTCTCAACCGGCTGCGCGCCGAGCAGATCCGCGTAAAATTCAACGCTTTTCAGGACGTTATGAACGTAAAGAATAGACATATCGGCAGTTAACATGGTGCTCTCCTTGTGGGTGAGCCCTGACAATATCAGCCGGGTGTGTCAGTTTTTGTCAGTAGGTTTTCGCCTGCGCGATCCCCTCGGCAGTTTTCCACGCTTTCAGAAGCTGATAGCGCGACTGCGGACACAGCTCGTCGCTTATCGTCACCCCGGTGATGCGATCGAGACGGAAATGCCGGAACGCCTGGCGCAGCTCGCACCAGCACGCCAGCACCCTCGCCTCCTCGAAAAACCCTAACGCAATCGGCCAGACGCAACGCGAGGACGGCGCGCCGTGTTTGTCGGCATAGACCATGTTGAGCTTGCGCCGCTTATGGATGGCCTGGCGAATATCCGCCAGAAACCGCAGGCTGCTGTCATTGCCGGGCGGGGCCACCATCAGCGAGGGGTAGTTTATCTGCTGTGCGAGGGTGTCCGGCAGGATGGCGCGAATTTTCGCGACCGCGTTGCGTGCCGCCGCCTCAAGCTGCGGGTCGGTATGGCGCATCACCCAGTGCAGGCCTAGCATCAGGGCATCCACTTCGTGCGCGTCAAACATCAGCGGCGGCAGCTGATAATCTGACTGTAAAATGTAGCCAATCCCAGCGCTGCCTTCGATTTCAACACCCTGCATCTTCAGCGTATCAATATCACGGTAAACACTGCGCACGCTAACGCCGAGCCGCTCCGCAAGCGTCGTCGCAGTGACCGGGTAGCGATGAGACCGTAAAAGCTGCAGCAATTCCAGAAGCCGTTGTGTGCGGGTCATGTCGGTTCTCGGGTTACGCGCCTGTCGCAGGCAGAAATGTGATGAATTCAGTAGAGCAGATCGAGCGGCTCGGGGCTGCGCGTCAGCCTGAGTTTGCCATGCGCATCGCGCGTAAAAAAGGCCTGGTAACGCACGTTTTTGTTGCCGCTGATGAGATTATCGAGTTCTGTATCGGCCATGCGCAGCGAAGCATTCTTAGCCCATTCAGGCAACGCGGACAGTGCATAGGTAAACGTCACCTGGACGCCATCGCGCTGCGAGTGGATCTCGCGTATCGTGCCGACCCGCATTCTCCCGTAGCAAAAATCGTGATGACGGTGATATTCCGCGCGGCCTTTATGGCTCAGCGTCCAGACTTTCTGGTGGCCTTCCTGATGCGTAACGACAAGCCCGGCATCGACCAGCGCCTCCATGCGGGCGTTCAGCCACGGCTCGGTACCCGCACGGCTGGTCACAGGCCAGGTGGTTTCCCCAAGACAAAGTGACCTCTCGTCCAGCGCCTGCTGAATAAGCGAACGGTAGGGCTCGTCCTGTTGCGCGGCGCTGCTGACGCGGATAAAAAACAGGGCCAGCACCGCCCACGCTCTCACGAAAACTTATCCATGTTCAGCGTGCGGAACGCGTCGTCGATATCGTTAAAGGACGTATCGGTGGTATACGCCCCTGCGGGTTGCCAGAAAAACGCGGAGACGCCTGGGTCCTGCGTGTTGCTTGCTATCCGGTAGCGCGTGAATGTTACGGCAGTGGCATCGGTTAAATCAGCACTTTCTGATGCGTCGGCCACTTTCACCGCACTGACCAGATAAAAAATATGGTTCGCCTGATAGAGTTCGTAACCGCTGATTTTGGTCGTTGAAGCAGAGAGACGGAAATCGCTCCAGGTAAAGCCCTCGCCGTCCGGTACCGGTACAATTAACCACGCGTGGTCTTTCTGGATATATATCGTCAGCGTGCTGCTGGGGTGCGAGGTATTATTATCGTACGTGGCGGATAAAAGCAGATCGGCAATGCCGTCCTGATTCAGATCGAGCATATTCGGGCCATCTTTCAGCGCAACAGGCGTTATCGGTTCCGCATGGACGCAGGCGCTCGCAAGCAGCGAAGCGAAAAATAGCGCACTCAGTTTCATCTTAATCATTCCCTTTAAAATAGATGATTATGGTTATTACCTGTTGCGGTGCGCTGGCTTGACCAGGCCCGCGCACTACGATAACGGCTGCGAAAAATTAATCCAGCGTAACCGCTGCCGCTTTAATTGTTTAACGACGCCGGGACGGCGCGCTTATCGGTGATCAACGCCAGTAACGCGACCACGAGCGGCACCAGCGAACACCACAGCACCGCATTCCAGCCCACCAGGCTTAGCAACGCGCCGGAAGAAAACGAGCCCACTATCATCACGCCAAACACCACAAAATCGTTCAGCGACTGCACCTGCGTTTTCTCCTCCGGGCGATGGTAGTCAATAATCTGCGCCGACGCGCCGGTAAAGCCGAAGTTCCAGCCGATGCCAAGCAGGATCAATGACAGCCAGTAATGCCCGACCGCCGTGCCGGCAAGCCCCGCCGCCACCGAAAGCGCGGTGATCGCAAGGCCCACTGCGGCGATGCGTTTCGCGCCGAAGCGGCTAATCAGCCTGCCGGTAAAAAAGCCGGGCGCGTACATTGCAATCACGTGCCACTGAATGCCGAGGTTCGCATCCTGCTGCGACAGGCCGTGCATGTGCATCGACAGCGGGGCGGCGGTCATCAGAAAATTCATCACCATATACGCCACCGCGCCGCTGAAAACGGTGCGGCCAAAGCCTGGCTGGCGCACGATTTCGCGAAGCGGCCGCCCGCGCACCTGATGTTCAGGGGCGACCGGCGCGGGGGCTTTCACGCCCCACAGCACCAGCGCGGAGACTGCCGCCACCAGCGCCTGGGCGAGATACGTGGCGGCAAACGTATAGGGCGGCCAGAGATCCATCGTGCCGGTCACCAGCATCGGGCCGACAATGCCCGCCGCGACGCCGCCGCCCATCACCAGCGACAGCGCCCGCGCGCGTCGTTCGCGGGCCACGCCGTCCGTCGCCGCAAAGCGAAAAGAGATAGCGACAGCGGCATACGCGCCGCTCATAAATCCGGCAAAACAGAACAGCCAGAAAGAGCCGATGACCACCGCCAGCGCCGCCGTCAGCCCGGTCAGTACGCCAGTGCTGGTGCCCGCGAGGAACGCCGCGCGTCGGCCATACCGGCGCGCCAGCGCGCCAAAGGGTAAAATCAGCGCCGCCATGCCGACGACAAAAATCGTCAGCGGCAACGTGGCGAGCGCGCGGTCGGGCGCCATCGCGTCGCCGACTATCGCGCCGGTGGCATAAAACACCACCGAGTTGGCGCCCGCCAGCGCCTGGGCCGTCGCCAGACGGACAATATTCTTATTCTGTTGCCCGACGGGCAGCGTCACTTCCGCACTCATTACAGCTCCTTTAATAATAAGCGCCGGGTAACGCGCTTTCAGTGTGGCTAAATTATCAACCATACCTGTAAATTGATACTTCGTTTTTTTATATTCGTCATTGAAATACTTGGGATATATGCCCTCTCAGCGCCACGCGCCGTCGCGTTCTGTCGTGCAGGCGTTGTCACAACAGCCATACAATCCTCAGGAAATGCTTATGTTTTTGCAGACGACGCGTTTACTTCTTCGCCCGGTTTCAGCAACGGATGTGGACGATTTATTTCGTATTTACGGCGATCCGGCGACGAACGCCTTCAACCCGGCGGGCCCCTACCCGGATCGCCTGCATGCCGAAGACGTGATGGGCCGCTGGCTGGCGCACTGGCAGGCCAATGGCTTTGGCAACTGGCGCATCGCGTTAAAAACCGCGCCCGATGAGACGATTGGCTTTGGCGGGCTCAGCCTCAGCCGCTATGCGGACGTGGAAATCAACAACCTCGGCTACCGTTTTGCAACCGCGGCGTGGGGACAGGGGCTCGCGACGGAGTTCGCCCTGCGCGCCGTGCGCTGCGGGTTTGAGATCCTGGAGCTTGGGGAGATTTCAGCGGTAGTGCGCGGCAATCACCTCGCGTCGCGCAAGGTGCTGACCAACGCCGGGCTGCGCTATGTACGCGACATTCATGATGTGCCGGACGCGCCGCCGAGCCTGCTGTATACGCTGACGCGCGACGACTGGCGCGCCGGTTGAGGGTTACCCGGCGCTCTCCGGCGGGGTTTCCGTGCCGTTCAGCACATTCTTGAGATGCATCTCGTGCCCGTGGCGGCGCAGGTACGCGGTGACCTCCCGCGCCCAGCCTTCGCCGTTGCCGAGAATGGCGCGGCTGTGGGTTTCGGCATAGAGATAGCGCCGGTCCCAGAGGTTAATCAGTGTCTGGTTAATGCCGTCGATATTGCAGCCGGGGTTTTTCGCCTGCTGCAATGCCAGTGCGCGGTTGACGCGCTCGCGCTGTTCTTCATCCGCCGGGAACTGGCGTTCCGCGAATTCGCTCAGCACCAAAAATGTCGGCGGGATGCCCTCTTCCATTGCCGCATGCAGACGATAATGGCCGTCCAGCACCACATAGGATGACAGCCCGGCGATATACCAGACCAGCACCGGCGGCAGCGCGCCCTCGCGGCATTTTTTACGCCACCACTTGAGCCGCCCGGCATCCGGATCGACCGGATAACGGCCCATCAGCAGATGACCGCCCCACCACCAGTCCACCAGACGGACCACGTCAGGGTCGGTCAGCGAGCGAAGATCCTCGCCATATAACGCCCAGTCCAGCCCCCAGTCGCCCGCGCTGGCAGGCGTTTTAAAGCGCCACTGGTCGATGTCAGGCGTCGTACTGAGAGCACGGGGCGCCTTCGTCTGCACGGGCAGCATCGGGCGCAGCAGCCAGTCGCGCGGGGCCAGCAACGGCGTGGGCGCGTCCATCAACTGGCGCGCGAAATAGCGGCACCATTCGCCCGTCCATGCGGCCTCGCCTTTGCGTTTAATGGCTTCGATATCTTCGGAGCGCACCGGCGGCAGCAGGTTCTGCTGATCGGGATGTTCGCGGTTGGTCACCAGCCAGACGCCGGAGTAATCCTTCAGGACCGCCCCCCAGAAGAGGGTCTCGCCGCGCAGCTGGAGCGCCATACGTCCGTGATTGCCGCTCAGCATCTCCAGCGCAAGACCGGCGGGCGTTTCGCCCTTCACGGTCAGCGCCAGCCCCACCCAGGCCTCGTTGCGATCGTGTAAATCTTTCCACCAGTAGTGTGTCATGCGAGCTCCCTGCGTGTGTAATAACAGACAGTGTACGACACGGGAACGTGAGGGCAAAACCGGCGTGCGCAAGTGAAAACGACACACCCGCGGCGTGCGCCGCGGGGAGCAGGAGGGATCAGAAGACCGGCGTGCGTTTTTTCAGCGCGGCGCGATGCGGAAATATCCACAGGCAGAGCAGGATCAGGCCAATCAGCGTGGCTGACGCGCCATAGCGGCTAAGTTCAAGACCGCCATTCGCCACCGGTTTATCGAGGAAATCGCCCACCACTGCGCCAAGCGGACGGGTGAGGATAAACGCGGCCCAGAACAGCACGGTGCGTGAGACCGTCGTAAAGCGGCTTGCCAGCCAGATAACCGCCAGCGCGCCGACGAACAAGAGGATGCCGCCGTCGTAACCGAAGCCTTCGCTGTCTGCCGTCCAGTCGCCAAGCGCCGTGCCGAGGGTCTGGGAGAACATAATCGTCACCCAGTAAAAGCTCTCGGTACGCACGTTATTCACTGAATCCACCGCGATGGTGCCGCACGTCACGCGCCAGACCAGCAGCGAGATGACCAGCAGGCTGCTTAACAGCACCGTGCCGCCGAGGTAGCCAATGCCTAACGAGCGGTCGGCGAAATCCGCAAGCGTGGTGCCAACCGTGGTGGTGGCAATCACCGTGAACCAGTAGATCCACTTATTAAAGCTGCGATGGCGAATTTGCACGACCACCGCCGCGAGGAAGATCGCCGCGAAGATGAGCGTGCCGGTGAGATAACCGAGATCCATCGACATCGTGACCGCGTCGCCGCCGGTTTCACCGAGCGTCGTGGCGGCGATTTTCGTCAGCCAGAACGCGGCGGTGACGGCAGGAACTTTGCTGAGCGCAGAGGTAGAGTTTTGCATAAGGTGTGCTCCGGTACGGCCCGACAGGGGCAGGATCCAGAGTGAAGTTATAGGATTAATCTTAAGGAAGACTTAAGGACGGGAAGACTTTTTACGTTTGTGACAGGTGTCGCAAATGGGTGGCGATGCCCCACTGAATGACGTCGCACAGGTCGGGAGCGACGCTTAACCGCGCATAGCTCGCATTCGGCTGCGCATAGCGCGGGAAGTTATCGATATTGCCATCTTTGAGGAGCGCCAGCGCGCCCTGAAGGATATGCCCGTGCGTCACAACGCAGCAGGTGGTGTGAGGGGTTGCGGCAAGTTTATTGTTAATAAAAGACAGCAGACGCTGCGCGGCGGCTGCGAGCGATTCCCCGCCAGGCGGTGTGAATGCGGCATCGGTTGAAAACAGCGCCTCTGCGCGGGCAGGCTCATCACGCTGCAACTGCACCCTCGACAGGCCTTCGTAATCGCCGAACGACTGTTCCTGTACCAGCGGCTCAACAGAGAGCGGGCAGCCAAAATGGCTCGCGATGGCGTCACCCATATGACGTGCGCGGCCCGCAGGCGAGGTGTACACCCTGTCAACCGAGGGGAAATCGTGCGCCAGGGCTGCAAGGAGCGCGGTGGTTTCCTGCACGCCACGCGCCGTCAGCGCGCTGTCCTGATGCCCCTGAATGAGTCCGCCGCGGTTCCACGCTGTTTCAGCGTGGCGAATAAGGATAAGGTTCATGGGTTGGAGATTTAATTAAAACATCATATCGAAATATTTTAGCAAACCTTATCAAAATAACTCAATGTCTGTATAACCATAACCGTGTAGAATAAAAAAATATTTAATATGATTTTATTTTTTTAAGAAATTAATCTCCCCATATGGATACATGGGTTGCAAAAGAAAGTCGTTGTTGTAAATATATATTTTAGGGCATAAAGCTAAGACATCATCAGCGTTTGCAGCGATAAGAGACAGGGTTGTTTCAAAAATAGGGACATCTACATCATCCGCAAAAACAAAAACCTTATCATCCTTTACGACGCCACTTTTCAAAAGCTCCTGGAAGTCATTATAAAGCGTATAGCTTTTGATACCCCAGTCAATATATCCATTGGTGGCCCCATGCTCATATAAGATTTTAATTGCCATTTCCTCATCATTACCAGCTACGATGGTAAAGTTAGGCTTCAATACTTCCGCACACTCTTCGAATAAGGTCATGTCAATTACCTGTTCAGTTGATTAACTATATTTACGAACGTTTCTTCATTACCTTCAAATGGTATAACTATTTTTTCTGCCTTTCCAATGCCTTTACCTTTAGTATAGTTCCATATATTTATATATACACCTTTTTGTGGGTCGTAATCCACTCGCCAGTTTTTTGTCATGAGATTGCCAGCCAATGACTCTACTATATCCCGCGCTAGTTCCCTTTCGCCCGATTGCTGGGGAAGAACCCGCCCCTAATCCCTAACGATATAGACAGTTTTACTACGTACTCTTTCCCTATTTTTTCCGGGGAAAGAATTTTTTCAATTTCAACATTATCATTTACCCCAAAATTTTTGTTGCATCCATTAGTTCCTTTGGATAAATTCACAGGCGGCATTGAATTCTAAATTTCTTTATTAAATAGCCAAACCACGAATTATCAAGTGCGTTTTTTGCATCTCCAGCGCTTCCGCTTCATTTGAATGATAAATAAGATATCTATCAAGATATCCCTCATTGTCATTAGCAAAATTTTCTAATATCTCTTTTACGGTCATCATATCAGAACAATACCATTAAAATTCATGCGCTTATCTAAAAAATTCGCACGCACCCCGGCAGGCCTATTAGATGGATTACGGGTCATATAACAATCTACCCCATCAACCTTTTTCTTTGAGTCAACCACGATAAAATGGCCGCCTTTATCAGTATCAATGTTTAAAATAGTGATACGTCCTTGAGATACGTAATCTCTCAGTTGATTGGGTGATAATGTGTGGCTGGCTGATTCAAAGCTCCATTATCCGTATACATTTCATTTTCCCCTTAGAAGTTGAAAAAGATAAATCAGTATCCTGGATAAAAGGCACCAGACGCGGTACCCGCGACAGGCCTTCGTAATCGCCAAACGCCTGCTCCTGTACCAGCGGCTCAACAGAGATCGGGCAGCCAAAATGGCTCGCGATGGCGTCACCCATATGGCGCGCGCGGCCCGCAGGCGAGGTGTACACCCTGTCAACCGAGGGGAAATCGTGCGCCAGGGCTGCAAGGAGCGCGGTGGTTTCCTGCAAACCACGCGCCGTCAGCGCGCTGTCCTGATGCCCCTGAATGAGTCCGCCGCGGTTCCACGCTGTTTCAGCGTGGCGAATAAGGATAAGGTGCATGGGTTGGGCTCTGTGTTTAATCGCTTGTTTACGGCCATGATACCTTAACGTCGGGATGAAGAATCAGGTTTTAGGGCGGTTAAGTGAAACTACCTATGTTGGGTATTGGTGCAACGCACAATGTACAGAATAAGTAGAATGTTGCTTTTATTGTATAAAGCATGTTCATCACACATTTAAGTCAAACCTGGATAATATAGCAGCTAATTATTTTATTCCGAACAGGTATATTGAAGGAGTCATTGTTTACTTCAATATTAAACTTTTCATATGAACGATGCTGATGTCATTAAAATCTAGCTCTAAATCGTTACAAAGAGAGAGAGCTCTGGCATACTCTTTCTCAGTTATAGGAATATCATATTCACTGATGTGATCGCATATCGTTTCAAAGGCCAACCCTCTCTCGCCATGTTCGACATATCTAATCGCATCCTGCAACATTTCTGTGTCTATGCGGTCAAAAAAAAGAGCGCCAAATTCTTTAATCTTACAGTCTAATTCATACATCGCTTTCCCTCTATTTATATTCATTTGAACCTTACCAGGTTTTAAAAAACGTTATGATGAGTTGATTCATTTAGTCTTTCAGGCACATTCACCTGAGGCTGCTGGGACATCTTTACCGAACTGCTGGCTCTCAACATCTTGTTCAGTAAGCCTATGATAAAGAGCGGTGACAGGCGTATTGGATAACGCTGAAATCTGATAAAAGCTCCGGGCGCTGTGAATGCGATTCGAGTTCAGCTGTAGAAGTAGATATCGATAGAGCTTTCCGCACCGATCTCACCTAAAAACCGGTTTGTATCTATTGACCAGTAAATCGCTGGTTTTTCTCCATTTTCAACTTCTATTAGAAGAGAAAAAATAAATGTAACATTATCATTTTCTTTTATTTTATTCAGAGTAGAGACCTTATCCTTTAATAAGGATAACAACTTATCGGTTTGTTCTCCAACATCATAGGATTCTTCTTTCTCAGTACATTTTGACCAACTGGTTTCTGTACTTGGTCTCTTTCTTGTTCCACTTATAACGCCTTTTAGACAAACTTCCGTTGGTTCAATCTGTAAAAGAGTCGTTATTTCATGAGGATCAAAAACATCCCCACATATTGAAAACTCCGCCTTTACTGTTGTTTTATCCATGATTAATTCTACTTATTGATGTATTCACCGGTTGGAATGCCTTCGCCTTTACCGCCTTTTCTAAAAATCCATAACTGCCTACTGTTTTTATCGACATAAATATCGTAAAGCTTGATTTCCGCCTTCGCACCAAGAAAATATTTTTTGATCCGATGAGCATCAACCCCGTTGTTCTTTGAGAATTTATCATCAGCAACTTTGATATTAGTTGGCTTCTCCGCGCCATTATCTTGTCCGGCACTTTCATAATGAGTCGGTAAATTAGGAGCATCTTCCGTATTCCCCGTATCGCTCGACAGCTGTTCTGCTGTCTGATTTCCACCGTTATGATTTGGCCCGGTATCGACCTGACTATTGCTATTACCAGTATGGTTCGTTTGCTGTACTGGTAGCTGATTTCCCCCGTATTTGTGGGGCCAGAATCAGCTATCTGATCGCCTCCCGTATTATTGGGCACTTTTGGCACATCATTCCCAAATATCGCCAACAGTATTGCAGCAAAAGTAATTGCGCCACCGCCGCCGCTAGACATGTTACTGCCAATTGTGCTGCCTCCGTACATGAATTCGTCACCGAGCCTTGAGCAGCACACATCCTTGGGTCGCAGCCCACAGAATTATTCTCAACCTCAACCCTGGCGGCGTTTGAACCACTGCTGATACTGGTGCTGTTCCCTGCGGCCATGCTACCGCCCGCCGCGCCCAGTGCTGCAACGAGGTTAACAATGACCGTTTTTTCATCCGGAAAGAGTTCTTCTGACTTTGTATTATAAAACGCCGCAGACAGCCTTTCCGAACCTGACGCGGCAACAAATCCTCCGGCTGCACCTGCGGCGGCATTTCCTCCCTGGGCTTTTACCAATACGGCAGAAGCGAGCGTATGCAGAGCGATACGTGCAGGTTCACTGCCGTTGGCGACGCTTTTCTTTTACACAGACCTGTCACACAGGGCGCTGCACCAGCAGCCATCCTCCCGGATTCCCATTAAGGGTAGAGTTGGGTCGAGGGCTTAAGCCTGCTACCCGTCAGTAAGAAGAAAATGAAACAGTGCATCAGGGCGTTTCCGGGCGCGCTGAACGACACCAGCGATCTGCCGATGTACAAGCGCGGGGATGGGCACTGTGGGTAAGTCTGACGACTAAAAAGAAGATCCCGGCTCGAAGGTCGGGATCTTCTTTAAAAAATTTTTAAATCAAATTACAAGACAAAAAAACACTCTCGGCATCTTTTGCCATAGAAAGTACATTTTCCCATTCATTCTTAGCAAGATATTCTTTATCTGATAATTCTGTCCCGTATTTATCAAATATTATATCCAATGCCTTCACTAAGTTGGTTATAACATCAGCTTCATTTTTTCCCGTTAGTATCCAACCAATCAATGACATGGGATCGTCAGCTAAGTCTGTGTCATCGTACAAAAAATGGATAGCGTAATCTAATTCGTCATGTCCACCGCCGGGGCGATTATCTTCAACCCATGCTTGATACTGATATTCTCTATCACTCAATCCATGAATATAATCGATAAGTTCTTTACGCATTTCTGGATACTTTAATTGGGAGAGTTCCAATTTTTCCATGTCATATACTCACTTAAAGGAATATGGGCTTTTTCTGCATTATCAGCTATTGAACCTTGTATTGGCTTACCATCCCGTCCAATAACTTTACCGTTGAAACGAACAATTACATGATCAACTTGCTGAGTTGGTTGGCTTATATTTGGGTTCCCCTGATCGATCCGAACGCCATTGCCTTTATTGTTTGGATCTTGCCATCTAAAACCAACACCTTTTATATTTGCGGTCGAGCTTCCCCAGCCAGAAGGAAATTTATCAGAGACAGAGCCGGGGACACCCCACGCTGCGCTAGTTGTTCCTTTACTCCCCGCGACAATCTCAGCCAGCTTACCGCCTATCGTCTGACCTTTGGCGATAATCAACACGCCCAAACCCGACTCAATCAGCTTCCAGCCCTTCTTGTTTGAGCAGGCCTCCCAGCCCATACCTATGCAGTCGATCGCATTCTTGAATGTCTCTACGCCCAGACCTTCCTTGTAGGTATTGGCCGCATCTGAACCTATCTGAGCTGTAAGCGCATCATAACCTGTTGCTTTCTTTATCCCGCTCAGCTTGTCATTGATGCACGCCTTGTCCCCTGATTTCAGGCAATCGCTAAACCCGCCGATATTCTTGTTCGACGTCTCCGCCATCTCCTTCATGACGTTAGCTCGGCAACTACCATCATCACCGCAGGCGGCCAGTTTCTTCGCGAACTCCTCCGGTTCCTTGCCGCTCAGATAGTTATTCTCCACCCTGGCGGCGTTTGCACCACTGCCGATACCGGTGCTGTTCCCTGCGGCCATACTACCGCCCGCCGCGCCCGGTGCTGCAACGAGGTTAGCAATGACCGTTTTTTCATCTCTTCTGACTTTGTATTATAAAACGCCGCAGACAGTCTTTCCGAACCTGACGCGGCAACAAATCCTCCGGCAGCACCTGCGGCGGCATTTCCTCCCTGCGCTTTTACCAATACGGCAGAAGCGAGCGTATGCAGAGCGATACGTGCAGGCTCACTGCCGTTGGCGACGCTTTTCTTTTACTCAGACCTGTCACACAGGGCGCTGCACCAGCAGCCATCCTCCCGGATTCCCGTTAAGGGTAGAGTTGGGCCGAGGGCTTAAGCCTGCTACCCGTCAGTAAGAAGAAAATGAAACAGTGCATCGGGGCGTTTCCGGGCGCGCTGGTACACCGGCGATCTGCCGGTGTACCAGCGCGGGAACGGGCATTTTGGATAAAGGCTGATAGCAACAACGATACCGGCCAGAACATGCTGGTCGGAATTCGGGCTACATCTGTAATTTCCAAAAATTCATGCCATCAATTAACCAATATTGTTCTTTATCCGGAACAAGCAGGCCAAAGTTATTGTTTGCCTGAGTTTCCCATCCTGAAGGAACAGAACTTTCATGGTTTCTATCCCAATCCGTATGGCGAAAGATTTTTTTATCAAAATTAATATAAAACTTAGGCAATCTCATTCTCCAACTGTCCCACTTATCTGACACTGGTTCATTTAGATTAGATAAGAACCTTTCGATGTAATCATAAAATCCCGCAAACTCGTCATTTCTTCTATTAAAAACAAAAATGATTTCATCCAGTCAGAAGAACGAATTATCACGTTATTTCTATTGATGCAATCTGAATAAGTCTCTTTTGTTAATAGGGGGACACCACTCCTGAAAGCATTAACTGCATCATCGTATAGAGCTTCATTCAACCATCCTTTAGCTATATAATTTTTAATTCCATTCTGACATCAATGCAGTAATTATCCTTAGTATCAATTACGTAATGATGCTTGCCATCAATGACAAAAATAGCGATTTCCTTCTCACCATTAAAAATGGCATCAATCTTTTCCAGATAATCATTTTCCCAATTCATTCATTAACTCCTCTTTAGTTAAACATCGAGATGTCGATGAATTCTGCTCAACCAGTCTACCCTGTACCTCTGCTAATTCTAAAGATAAACCTGTATCCCTTGCCCAGGAATAATATTACCATTAATTATCAAATTAAAAATACCGCTGGGAGAACATAGCATATCTATTTTCCTGTCTGTATAGAAATTTAATACGAACCACCCATAATTATTACCGCCCGCTTCCTGCTTACGTAGCTATGAATTTTTTATCGTCCATAACTAAAACCTGTTCAGTGGTCTGTCCCCATGTTCTCTGGAAAATCGATGTGTTACACTGCCTTTATTCATTCAATAATGTGAATATGGCTATTTTTTCATCAAATACGTGATGTATCTTTTAAAAATAAAATAATTTTTAGCAAACTTAATCACTTTTGGCATTGTTTTTTTGTTTCCCACTCATCAACCACTCTCAAAATCACGATTCTTGCGCCGCATGCAATCCCTATAATACAACTAACTATAGAAAAATAGTACAAGGAATCGCCTGACAAATTAACACCACCTGTAAATATAAAATCAATAATCAAATCACAAACAACAAAAAGAAATAAAAATGAAAAAACACCATAATAAAGAGACAGCCAAATAAATAGCACAGCTTTATTTAGTTTCTTGATTTTTGTTATTCCCATTAGCTTTGTCCTTAACACGATTACTTATCACCTCCGCTACCAAGCCACCAAATATATCATTAATCGGCTCATAGAAAATTTCCAGCTCTCCAAATTTTCCGCCAGCCCATGCACCAATTGTAGAACCTGCAATAGACCCCATGTTAGGACCATCAGTAAAAAAAGCGCTACCAGCAGCAATCCCCGTATTTGCCCATAAAGTTCGACCTGGTGCAAGCAAGCCTGATATCCCGGCACTGAAACTGCTTTTATAATCCCACTTTTTCCTTTCATTCCCCGGCTGACTTAAATCGAACCACTGGTAGCTTCCATTAGCGATTTCTGCAATGATTCCGCTGCTTATCACTTTGCGTACTGATGCAGCGGGTCCGAGGTACCAAGCCCCAGCAATCATGACCCCATCCTGATAGCCTTCAACAATAACCTTCGTGATGTTAGCGCCCTCAGGCAAATCACCTCTTGCAAGCTTATCCAACCCCAACTAATCAGTAATCTTAGACTTATTAATAGCATCTTTTAATACATCACGGGCATTCTTTTTAGCCTTACCTTTTCCCTGTATCGTTTTCATATACTCGTCTACTGAAATAATTTCATTTTTAACTATTGTGTTATCTATTTTTGACAAGTCGAACTCAATAACATGCTTACCGTTAACGAGATAAGCATAAATATCCACACCTTGATCTATTGCTTGATATAAAAAACAAGCAGAATCAACCACACCAAACTCTTTTTTTAAAAATGGAATGATGTAAAATGCCTCTAATTTATTAAAATCATACAACATTTCATCCACTGACTTATCTGTTTCCATATTACATCCTTCCCGGAGTGGCCGTTATCAAATTACCTTTTTTATCGGTTAAGATCGTCATAGTATTTGTCGGATTACCCCCACTGAATTCATCAATACCAATATTCTTATCAAAAATAATAACACGCTCACAAAGTGTTTCTTGCTGACCAGTCGCTTTATTAATTGATTTGTGAGTATTGCTGATTGGTATTTTAGCCACATCAGAACTTTGAAGAATACTTTTCACTTCAGTCTGACTGAGAGTAAATTGACTTGCATTCTCTTTACCAGAGAAATGACGTTTTACAACATGCTCCCAACCTTCTCTGGCATTACCATTCTGGACATTAATCCGAGATTGAACAATTTGATGCTCCAAGTCAGCTTTAGAAATAGCCTTATCAGCACCATTAGAGATATTATACCCGTTAGCTGTCGGTCCTTTACTTCCCGCAATCGCCTCGGCCAGCTTACCGCCTATCGTCTGACCTCCGGCGATAATCAACACGCCCAAACCCGACTCAATCAACTTCCAGCCCTTCTTGTTTGAGCATGCTTCCCAGCCCATACCCATACAGTCCAGCGCGTTGTTGAATGTCTCTACGCCTAACCCTTCCTTGTAGGTATTGGCCACATCTGCACCTATATGTGCTGTCAGCGCATCATAACCAGTTGCATTCTTATCCCGTTCAGCTTGTCACTGATGCATGCTTTGTCCCTGCTTTCAGGCAGTCGCTGAACCCTTCGATATTCTTGTTCGACGTCTCAGCCAGTTCCTTCATGACGTCTGCCCGACAACTGCCATTGTCACCGCAATCGGCCAGTTTCTTCGCGAACATTTCCGGTTCTTTGCCACTCAGATAGTTATTCTCAACCTCAACCCTGGCGGCGTTTGCACCACTGCCAATACCGGTGCTGTTCCCTGCGGCCATGCTACCGCCCGCCGCGCCCAGTGCTGCAACGAGGTTAACAATGACCGTTTTTTCATCCGGAGAGAGTTCTTCTGGCTTTTTATTATAAAACGCCAGAGACAGCGCAGCAGAACCTGACGCGGCAACAAATCCTCCGGCTGCACCTGTGGCGGCATTTCCTCCCTGCGCTTTTACCAATACGGCAGAAGCGAGCGTATGCAGAGCGATACGTGCAGGCTCACTGCCGTTGGCGACGCTTTTCTTTTACTCAGACCTGTCACACAGGGCGCTGCACCAGCAGCCATCCTCCCGGATTCCCGTTAAGGGTAGAGTTGGGCCGAGGGCTTAAGCCTGCTACCCGTCAGTAAGAAGAAAATGAAACAGTGCATCGGGGCGTTTCCGGGCGCGCTGGTACACCGGCGATCTGCCGGTGTACCAGCGCGGGAACGGGCATTTTGGGTAAAGGCTGATAGCAACAACGATACCGGCCAGAACATGCTGGTCGGAATTCGGGCTACATCTGTAATTTCCAAAAATTCATGCCATCAATTAACCAATATTGTTCTTTATCCGGAACAAGCAGGCCAAAGTTATTGTTTGCCTGAGTTTCCCATCCTGAAGGAACAGAACTTTCATGGTTTCTATCCCAATCCGTATGGCGAAAGATTTTTTTATCAAAATTAATATAAAACTTAGGCAATCTCATTCTCCAACTGTCCCACTTATCTGACACTGGTTCATTTAGATTAGATAAGAACCTTTCGATGTAATCATAAAATCCCGCAAACTCGTCATTTCTTCTATTAAAAACAAAAATGATTTCATCCAGTCAGAAGAACGAATTATCACGTTATTTCTATTGATGCAATCTGAATAAGTCTCTTTTGTTAATAGGGGGACACCACTCCTGAAAGCATTAACTGCATCATCGTATAGAGCTTCATTCAACCATCCTTTAGCTATATAATTTTTAATTCCATTCTGACATCAATGCAGTAATTATCCTTAGTATCAATTACGTAATGATGCTTGCCATCAATGACAAAAATAGCGATTTCCTTCTCACCATTAAAAATGGCATCAATCTTTTCCAGATAATCATTTTCCCAATTCATTCATTAACTCCTCTTTAGTTAAACATCGAGATGTCGATGAATTCTGCTCAACCAGTCTACCCTGTACCTCTGCTAATTCTAAAGATAAACCTGTATCCCTTGCCCAGGAATAATATTACCATTAATTATCAAATTAAAAATACCGCTGGGAGAACATAGCATATCTATTTTCCTGTCTGTATAGAAATTTAATACGAACCACCCATAATTATTACCGCCCGCTTCCTGCTTACGTAGCTATGAATTTTTTATCGTCCATAACTAAAACCTGTTCAGTGGTCTGTCCCCATGTTCTCTGGAAAATCGATGTGTTACACTGCCTTTATTCATTCATTCAATAATGTGAATATGGCTATTTTTTTCATCAAAGACGTGATGCTTCAATGATATGTTTATTGCCACTTACTTGTTATTATCTTCGTATACAAAAGAGCGCAGGACTCATTAACATCCGCAGCTTCCGAAGAGACTTTCAAATCAAGAATGTCGCTTATTTTTGCCTTATCATTTTTCGTTACCGATAATATACCACTCGTATCAATAAGATAATCACTCATGGAAAATTCAGCTACCGCGATCAATATTGAAAGGAACATTAAAAACTTACCGCAGTGAGGGTCAAAATTAATTTCGGTAATCGAAAACTCGTTTAGTTGCTCTTCACTATGGTACTGCCAGTGTTCATCAGACCCGTATAAAAAATACCCACCACTTAAAAAGATATTATTCTCAATGACACTGTACACTTGAGTTACATCAGGTTTTACTTTTTTTTATAACGTTGCCTTTTGCAGCATAAACACCAAAATCAAGGTAAGTATCCTTTTGCCCGGATAAAATCCTAAATATTTTACTTGCTTCTATAATTGGCTCAGAAACATCTATGTTTAATGATTCGTTAAAAAATAGACTTAGCGATATGCTCATTACTGCCTCTCAGGCTTTGAATTTATTATCGTACAAATGTGATAGTGATTAAATTTTTCTTTGTAACAACGATTTGATTGATAATTTATATTTCTGTTTATTTTATTACGGGCGCGATTTATTAATAAGCACACCGATTCCCACCACCAGCATCAGGTAATACAGCCGCGCCGAGAATATAGCGTGTTTTACATCAACCGGCAGAAGGTGAAGCTGTGGCTGGAATGGGTGCCGGTGCGCTGAATGACAACGGCGATCTGCCGGTGTATAAGCGCGGGGATGGGCGTTTTGGGTAAATTTAACGTCGAAAAACACGAAGATCCCGGTGTGAGAACCGGGCTCATTGATGACTAATCGTCGTAACGGAAATCTATACTGAGCTTCATTTTATCCACATCCAGCGTCACCTCACATCCATGCCACGCAGGGCGGCCATTGGTCAGGTTGTTTTCAATATAGTAATGACGGAGTTTCACGAGGCAATCCATCAACTCACTGTCGGTCTTTGCACTTTCGGGAGTAAACCAGTTCTTCTTTCCCGCATTATCAATGTAATCAAATGAAAATTTAACATGATCACTTTCTGGAGACAACTCTGCATCTAATAATACAGCTTTTGCATTATCTGGTGCCGTGCTGTAAAGGGAGCGCCCAATACACAAGTACAATTCATTTTCAGTAGACATAATTACTTCCCACCTGGAGCATTCTGGAATGTTTCTCTTATAGGCTTATTGTTACCGATCTGATTTTGAATAGTAAAATTATCCGGCCTCACACTACTACCAGAATAAACTGGATCTATCTTAAATTTCACCTGTTTACCCTCCTTCAGGGCAGTAACCCACGTATTTTCCATTTGTTTCCAGGCTCCCTTATTCAGATTGCCATTCATTGGAACTATATTAAGCTTCTCACCAAATCCACCAAAAATGCTGGCTATCAGGTGCCCACCTTCATCCAAAAATTATTGAATGGGTTTACAGGGATAACTTTTACTGTCCGATTACCATGAAGAATTTCGTTTTCATCTTCATCGCTGAGAGCATTATTCTCAACCACTATAGCGGCTAATTTATCTTTGTAATTATAATATCATTAGTTTTATCCATAATTAGCGTATCTGCCAAAGGCAATGTCCTGATTAATTTCTCTATCGTCCCTCTAGGAAAGCGACTCTCGTTAAAACCACTTTCAAAATCTAAAGTATAGATTAGACGATCTTCATTACCGTCAAATCCCAACCAAAAAGCACACCCGTAATCATATAATTCAGCAACATTCAATGATATTAATTTTTCAGGTGTTCCTTCGGAAAAATCAATTTTATCTATAGAAACATTGCCAATATCCTCATTTATTTCTCGGACTCCAGCTTCCAGACTCTCTTTTAATGAAGATATTACAATATAAAGATCTATAGTAACTCCTTTGCCGGGGATGAACATATCGTTGATAATAAAATTAAAAATTCCACTAGGAGAGCATAAAACATCTACCTGCTCTACTTGTATTGCAATTTGATAAGGATTACCAATTATCATTTAATTTTCCATCCTTCTTGCTTACGAAATTGGGCATTGGTCTTATTATCTAGTCGCATCTGATTTTTTGAATCACCCGGACTTCCAGACCAATGATAGGTTCCTGTATTATCAGGAAAATAACGGTGAATAGAACCATCATCGCTCATATTATAACGAGCTTTATCTCCATCAATTGATACTGAATTTTCAAATAAATCTAAGGAATTTTTGGTTCAATGCCAGCATTAAGTCTAAACCCTTGTGCGCCGGGTGTGTGTTTAGAATTGGATTCAACTTTTAATCCATTGCTTGCCACAAGAGGTTCAGGAATAGGCAATCTGTTATCTCTACCCTCAGCCAGATAAGCCAGATCATCCTTACCCGGCCCGTCAGGGATCGGTGTTACCGTGGTGTTTCCGCCTGTATCTGGCGCACCACTGGTATTCCCGGTATGACTGGCTCCATTCTGACTTTGCTGATCCGGCGTTGTCAGCATCGTTCCCTTGTTCTGATCCTGAGCCGGGTTAATCAGCTTATCGTCTGTTAAATCCCTGTCCGGTTTCGGAAAGATGGTGATTAAACCTTTCTGATCCTGACCCACCATATAATTATAGGCAGCCCGTTGTTCTGGCGTCAGTTTTTCTATTAAATCAGCCTTACCCGACATCGCCACACTAAAGACATAGTCCCGCTCTGTTGAAGAGAGATTATCTAGCGCGGTTTTAGCTGCTCCCACACCCAGCAGCGCACCAAGACCTTTTTCAACCAGCGCATTACGACAGGCTGCTACTTTGGCACATCCTTTAATCGCCAGTACACTACCCCGGACAACCACACTCAGCGCATTATTCTCAACCTCCACCCTGGCGGCGTTTGCACCACTGCCGATACCGGTGCTGTTCCCTGCGGCCATGCTACCGCCCGCCGCGCCCGGTGCTGCAACGAGGTTAACAATGACCGTTTTTTCATCCGGAAAGAGTTCTTCTGACTTTGTATTATAAAACGCCGCAGACAGCCTTTCCGAACCTGACGCGGCAATAAATCCTCCGGCTGCGCCAGCAGCTTATTCTTCCCCGGCTCCGGTGAATAGTAAAGTTGCGCCGAAGGCCATCAACGGCAAAAAAATGGAATGGTAGCTTCGGTAGATTCCGGCGTACTAAACGACATTAGTCATCTTTCGTTTGGGTGCACAAGCGCAGCACCTGAAGACTCACCGTAGCATCTCACTGCTGGGTCCAGATAAACATTCAAGTGATTAAATGTAGTTTTGTCTCATTAAAGACCGCATGGACTCCACTGGCTAATATATCCATGCGATTAATTCTTCGTAACAGGAGTCGTTAAAAACGCATGTCTTCGGATCCTGAACAACTGAAGTGTCCCATCTGAGTTTTACCGTGAGGGCCTGTACCCTCAGGCAAGCGATATCGCACTCTCTATTTTATCTTGTAATGTTACACAAGCTTTTTTAATAAAAAGAACAATACCCCCTGTCATTCTATTCTCCACGCATCACTTATTATTCTCTCATACAAAAGAGCACAGGATTTTTTAATGTCATCATCGACTGAAGTAATCTTTAATGCAAGGATATCGTCTATTTTAGCTTTATCATCGTTAGTAATAGAAAGTATGCCACTTGTATCAAAAATATAATCGCACCCTGAATAATCGGCTATCACAATTACCATTGACAGCGCGATTAAAAAAATGACGCTGTCAGAGTTAAAATTAATTTCAGTAACCGAAAACTCATTCAATTGCTCTTCACTATGATATTGCCAGTATTCATCCGGACCGTATAAAAAGCATCCACCACAAAATGCAATATTGTTTTCAATGAACCTATACACCTGAGCTGCATCTGGCTCTATTTTTTTTATAGCTGTTCCTTCCGAATCAAATATTTCGAAATTCAAATATGCACCATCACATCCTAACAAGGAATTAAACACCCTGTTTGTATCCACAGTGAAGGTGGAAACGTCAATGCTTAATGCTTTTTTAGAAAAAACACTTAAGGATACACTCATTACCACCCCTTAGGCTTCTGATTCTTAACAGCACCAGCTTCAATGGTTACGAACCCATCGTTTGTTCTTACCACTACGCGATCGATGACGCCTTGCTGCAATGCTTTCCCGCTCAAAGGACCATTATTAGCAAATTTTATTAATTGTTCACTGGACATGTTTTTCGCGTCAACAAACATAGTTGAATTAGAAATCCCAAATTCTTTACCCGTTTTATTCGCTTTACTAACGTCCTGTAATATTGACAAAGGGTTTCTTGAAGACAATTCTTTCAAACTAACAGAAATTTTCTCTCCAGACGAGGTTTTGTACCACCCATCAATCACGGGGTAATCAGGTGACGTTACTGGTTTTCCATTTAGTTTTTCACCGACGTTAAGTTTAGGTACCCCTTCAAATGCCCCACCGAGCTCATTCACTATACTTTGCGCCTGCTTAAGCTCGTGCGGTTTTAAGTCATTTGCGATAACGGTTCCTGCGTTACCCTTAGCGATTGCAGATTTGCCAGCAGCCAGGTTAGCCGCGGCATTTAAAGCCCAGGTGATACGTTCAGCATCAGTCGGTACCTTACCGCTGATAGGGTTTGCGCCGCCGAATGCACTGTAAGACTGGCACAATGCGGAAGCAACGCCTGGCATTCCGCAACCACCTTCAAAGTAGGCTGCGCCTAACGCTTTGATATAATCTTCTGTCTTTTCGTTCTTATATTTCTCTGTAATTGCTTGTACTTCGTTTGCGGGCTCAAGCTTCCACTCCTTTCCGTCTACGGCAGACACATCGGTCACTGTGCAGTATCCGTTGCTGGAACCAACACAGGAGACTACATCACCAGGGCTGTGCTTAATGCTGTCCACTCCGCCCAGCTGGAAATCCGGTCCAAGCTCACTGTATTCGGTCTTATCAATGCTTTGCCCTTTTTCGTTCAGCTTATCGATATCCTGCTTAAGCGCTTTGCATGATTCATTATCAGCATTCTCGCCCTGGCAGGATGAG
This sequence comes from Cronobacter dublinensis subsp. dublinensis LMG 23823, assembly GCF_001277235.1. Classification (NCBI taxonomy): domain Bacteria; kingdom Pseudomonadati; phylum Pseudomonadota; class Gammaproteobacteria; order Enterobacterales; family Enterobacteriaceae; genus Cronobacter; species Cronobacter dublinensis. The sequence continues at coordinate 134,540 of NZ_CP012267.1, read as the reverse complement.
CTGTATTCTTTTTTCTTATTACTCAGCGACAGTTTTTCCAGGGTATTAAGATGGTTGTTCTCAACGGCATTCTTCCCGGCTTGCGCGCCAGTAAATGCGCTGTCGCTGCTATCGCCAACAACCCCACCTGCAAGGCCTGCCGCCAGAGTTGAGAGCGCACTGAGCGTTTGCTTTTCTTCTTCGGACAATTGCGAGGCCGTTTTACCTGGGTAAAGCTCTGTCATTAACGCTTTGGCTGCAAGCTCCCCGGATGCCGCACCTGCGGCGCCTGCAAGACCATTTCTGCCAGAAAGCTCTGCGACGATGCCACCGACTATCGCGTGAGCAATCGCATTGGCAGCAATGTTGTCTTCACCAATCTGCTTTTTAACCTGCTCTGCCAGATAGGGTGCGGCACCACCAGCGAGTGCAGCCTGAACGTTACCCCCCGCCAGGCCCTGCACTGCCGCCGTCACTGCCTGAACGGCTCGCTGATATTTGCCGCCAGTGCCATAGTCACTGTTTTTTTGCGCATTATTGAAAAAGTTTTGCCAGACCTGCTGGTTTATCTCCTTGTCGCTGTACTGCTTTTTCGGGTTCTGTGCTTTCAGTTCTTCCAGCGCTTTATTTTTCTGAGCCTGAGTAGCGCTCGCCATCTGGCTATTCGCTTTCTGTGCAGCCTCTATAGCACCCTGCGTTTTGACAATATCCGAGGCCTGTAAACCGATATCGCTAATCAGTTGTGCTGCCTGCAGGCGATTCTGTTCTTTCTCTTTATTGAATATTGGGCTAATGCTGTCATTGGCATGAGCCGTATCACGGCTTAAATCAGCCAGGTTCTGCTGCTGATTTGCCTTATCACGAATCGTAATCGTGCCTTCTGAGACTGCGGCTTGTGTCGTGCCCTCGGCATGACCACTGCTACCAAGTCCGGCCAGTGCAGTATTCGCTACGTTGCTAATGATATTGCCTGCAATACCGCCACCCGAACTGAAGCCCGCGCCCTGATGCTCAACCTTATAATCCGCTTTATTACGGATATCGGTGAAGCCCAGCGTGCCGGTCTCCAGGCGGTTTTTATCGGCGGTGGCGGTTGAGCCAATCACTGCGCCGTTAAGCTGCGTGTGGTTGCCAACGGTGATATCGAAACCACCTTTGCCTGCATAGATACCCGCCTGTTCGATGACCGAGTCGTAATTACTCTTTATGGCGTCGCGGCTGTAGCTGACGTTCGCCGAACCGCCCGGCGCGCCAATGGTTACGCTGCCACCCGCGCTGACGCTCTGCTGCTTACTCTTATAGTTGTCACTGTCCTGCAGGCTGGTGATGTTAAGATCGCGGCCAATGTCGGCTTTCACCGTCTGGCCGTTCACCTGCGCACCGGAAAGCGTGGCATCGCGTCCGGTAGTGAGGTTGACCTGCCGCCCCGCATCAAGTGTGGTCTCATTCCAGGTGGTGCCATTGCCCTTTTCACTGCCTTTCGCGGCGTTCATGCTGGCGGAAATGTTAATCCCCGTACCGCCAGAGCCCGCCGTCAGCCCAACGCCAATGGATCCGCCTTTACTGGAATTGCTGCCTTCCAGCTTCTGGACGTTGGCAGAGGAGACCAGGTTGATATCGCGCGCCGCATTCAGCGTAATGTCGTTGCCCGCTTTCAGCTCACTGCCGCCGATGCGGATGTCGCCACGGTTGGCTGTCTGGCCTTTTCCTGTGGCGGTGATGCTGAGATCTTTCCCGGCGTTGAGCGTGCTGCCAGTCGTTGTGTCCTGTTCAAATTGGGATTTGGATTTTGATGACTGCGCGCCAAGCGAAGCCATCACGCCAATAGATGCATTGTTAGAAGGATCTGTCCCCTTCGCTGCATCAAGTCGTCCCGCCTGAGCTGCCTGCGCGCCAGAAAGCACAGCTTTTGTCGCCTGCAACCCGGCAAGGCGGCTGTCGCTCTGCTCTTTCGCGGCCATCGCCGTGGTAACGGCGCTGTTAACGGCATCGCCCACCGCGCCCGAGAGCGCCACGGTAAGCCCGCTGGATTTCTGCTCGAAAGTCTCGGTGCGGGTGCGTTTGTCGTGTCCCGGCTCGATAATGACGCTGTCGCCGGTAAGCGTGAGGTTTTTCCCGGCCACCAGATCGGCGCCGCTGACGCGCGCCTGTTCACCTGCGGTGATGCTGACGTTGCCGCCGGTCGAGCCGATGGTGCTGACGCTCTGACTCTGGGTCGTGCCCTTCTCTTTCAGCTCATGACGCGTTTTGCTGCTGCCGATGGTAAAGCCGATCCCGCCGGATCCCATCAGGCCGCTCTTTTTCTTCTCTTTGAGCTGCCAGTTCGCATCGGTATTGGTCGCCGCCACGATATCCACGTTTTTACCGGCGCTCAGCGCGACGTTACCGTCGCCCGCCACCGCAGAGCCTTTGACGAGCAGGTCTTCACCCGCCTTCAGCGTGACGTTATCGCCGCTCAGCAGCGTGCCCGCTTCGCGCGTGGCGCTCTGCTCAGACACCGTGTGCGTGGTGGTTTTCTTCAGGAAGCCTTTTTTGGTTTTGGTTTCTTCTTTGTAGTGGTAATCGCTCTCGGTGGCGGTCGCGAGGTTGATATCGCGCCCCGCCGTCACGCCGATATCGCCCTTCGCCGTAGCCTGCGCCGCTTCGGCGTTCATATCACGCCCGGCGACAATGAACGTATTCCCGCCACTCGCCAGTTCCGTGCCCTGCTGGCGCACGGACTCGTTGATGGTGGTTTTCTTCTTCGAGCGATAGCTATTGCCTGCGGTGGTAGCCTCGGCCTCCAGGTTGACATCGCGGCCAGCCTGAATACCGAGATTATCTTCCGCCGCCAGAGCCGCCGCACGGGCGTTGATGTCCCGACCCGCGCTCAGCGTCAGGTTGTCACCCGCGGAAACGGTCGTGCGATCAAGCCCGGTGCTGTGCGTTTCGCTCTTGCCGCTACGGCTGTTGTTGCTGGTGTGCAGCGCGTCGAGATTAAGATCGCCGCCTGCGGCGAGTGCCGCGCTGCCGCCTGCTTTGATATCACTTGCCGCCACGCTGAGGTTATCACCGGCTTTGATGCCGAGATTGCCGCCTGCGCTGATGGTGCTGCCCTGGTAGGTCATCGAAGAACGGCTGGTATTGGTGTTATTCCGCAAGCCCGACTGCCCGTAAGCATCGTTTACCTGGTTGGCATTCACCGCGATATCGCCCCAGGCGTTCATCAGCAGATCGCCGCCAGAGGTCAGGTTCGCGCCGATGAGCGTGATGTTTTTACCGGCCTGCAAGGCCAGGCTGTCCTGCGCGCTGATGGTGGCCGTGCTGCCGAGCGTGGTGTCTTTCAGCATGACGCTGCCGTACTTACCGCGCGCGTCAATGCTGGTCTGTTCGGCAAGCGTGATGTTATTAATGCTGCCGTCGGCGCTCTCCAGCGCCACGGTTTGCCCGCGAATGGCCGAGCTGATGTTATTGATATCGCCAATGGCGCTGAGGTTCAGGTTGCCGCCCGCTTTCATCAGGCCGTCATTGAGGTTGCTGATGCTGTTCTGGCTGTCGAGTTTGAGATCCTGTTTGGCCAGTAGCGTGCTGCCGCTGTTAGTGATGTCGCCGCCTTTCAGGCTGACGTTGTTGCCGGCGATCACGCTGCCGTTGTTAACCGTCACGTCTTTCGGCGAGAGATAGAGTTTCGGGATCATCACCGTCTCGCCATTCACCGTGGCGGTTTCCCACCAGAGAATGCTTTTATCAAGCGAGGCGATTTGATCGCGCGTCAGCGCCACGCCAAACTGCAGGCCGAGCGACTTTTGCTGCGCCGCCGCGCTGTCCATCAGGTACTGCATCTGCTGGAGATCGGAGCCGACGCCGTTGAGATAGCGGTTACCGGTCTGGTTCAGCAGCGTATTGCTGACGTAACGGGTGTCGAACGCGGCGTCGCCGAGGAAGCGGTAGTCATAGTCCGGGTTGAGGTTGAGCCGCCCGAGCATATAAGACGAGCCGAGGAACTGTTTTTCATTGGTGAAGCTCGCGCGCGTTTCACGCGGCGCAGCGCCAGGCTGAACGCCCAGCAGTTTATTGAGATCGCCGAACAGCGCCGGATCGAGCTCGCCCAGGCCGTCCAGTTTCGGGTTGACGTTGATCAGGTACGGGCTTTTCGGGTTATCGGAGACCACGAAAAAGCCGTTATTGCCCGAAGGCAGCGGATACGCGCTGGTATCAACGGGTTTGCTCTGGTAGCTCGCCAGCGCGCCCCCTGCGATGTTGCCTGTGCTCGCCGCCGTGACGCCCGCATTCGCCAGGCCGCCCACGCTGCCGAGGTTCGCCTTGCCCGCTTTGCTGGTGGAAATATTCGCAAGCGAAGTGCCGCCCGCAGTGTTTTCCAGCGCCCCGCCGCCGTTAATCTGTTGCAGCGCGCCCTGGAGCTGATCTTTCCACTCCGGCGAGTTGACGGCGACGGCCGCACCGCCTGCCAGCGCCTGTTTTTGCACGCTACCGCCAATACTTTGATGGCTCAGAATATTCAGGGACGGCGCGGTAATGGTGTTGCTGGTTCTCCCTGCGTTCGCAGTGGTGCTGGTGTTACTGATATTATCGGCAAAATTCGCGGTGATGTTACCACCGGCCTGAATAACGGCGCGGTAGAGTTCACCGTTTACAGTTTCTGTCACATAGTTTTCAAATTTATAAGCGATATCCCTGAGATAACGAGTGCCGTTCATCGTATAACCAGTGGCATCAACATTCCGCGATCCAGGTTTTGGACCCGAATAGTTATATACAGCATATTTAATATGGCTACCGGATTGATAACTCTGGTTATTTAAACTTTGGCCTTCCAGATTAATGTTATTATTTGCAATTATGTTACTGGCCTGGTTATTAAGCGAGCCTGCACTAACAACGAGATTCCGACCTGATGAAATAAGAGCACTACTACCTTCGGATGATATTTCTTGTTGCGTTTGTTCTAATATAAACTTCCGCGTTTCATACTCTTTAAGAGGATGATAATAAATAATGTTGTATGCATACCGGAAACAAGGCACACCACTGCAGCTACCTGAAGTTTCGTTAGAAAGCCCAATATATGAATCCTGAACCAGGGTATCTATTCCCAGGTCAGCGACAGGAATATTTACATTCGGTTGTCCCATCCATGCATAAGTAGTGCCTGCACTCTGGGTCTGCATGGTTGATTTAAGCCCCGCACGCTCATTGCGCAAATTTACGGTCTTAATCGTAATATCGCCATTCTGCGTCTCGATATTACCGGAGGTATTCACCACTTCCGCATTCGCATTGCCCGACGCGTCTTTCTGCATCCACAGGCTGTTGCCCGCGAGAATATCGCCGCGCTGGTTAGTGATGCTATTGGCATAAAGCGCGAGATTATTTGCCGCGTAGAGCAGCGCGGTATTGATGATGCTGCCCGGCGCGGTGAGCGTCAGGCTGCCGCGGGTGCCGGTAAAGCCGTCTACGGTGATGTTTCCGCGGCTCACGATATTCACATCGCCGCCGCCCTGTAACGTGCCTGCGCCGTTCAGCGCCACGCTGCTGCCGCTGAGCGTGCTCGCGCCGCTGCCGGTCGTGATCTGTCCGTTGTTGGCAAGCGCGCCGCCCGCGCTGACGTTCACCGCCTGGCCCTGCAGCACGCCGCGGTTGTCGATAGCGCCATTGCTGGTGACGGTAAGGGTTTTCCCTGCCGCCAGCGCGTTGGTATTGGTAAACGCGTTGGTGAGCTTAAGGGTCAGGTTGCCGAGCGCCACCAGCTGGCCCGCCGCGTTCAGCCCCGAGCTGCCAATCAACAGATCGCCGCCAGAGAAGAGCTTGCCTGTCGCCTGCTGGTTCACCTGATTTGCATTGACCGTCAGCTGGTTATTCCCGAGCAGCGTGCCGTTGTTATTGAGTGTGCCGTAGTTGACCGTCAGCGCCCCGCCCTGCGTGGTGCCCTGGTTGGTCAGCGTGGTGCCGGTGAGCGTACCCTGATCCGCAAGCCAGGTGCCGCTGTTGGTGGCATTCGCGGCATTCAGGATGAGCGTCGCTGCCTGCAACCAGCCCGCGCCGGTGAACTGCGGCGTGGTGAGCGTCAGCTGGCCGCCGGAAAGCAGTTTGCCGTCGTTACGCGCGGAGGTGGTGGCGTCCACGCGAGTGTTGCCGCCGCCCTGTATCAGGCCGTTGTTTACCAGCACCGGCGTGGTCACGGCGAGAGCCTGGCGGCTGATAACCTGCCCGCCCGCGTTATTGGTGAACGCGCCGCGCGCAATGAGCGTCGCGCCGTTATCGCCCTGCAACCGGCCGCTGTTGATGAGCCCGCCGGTGGTGATGCCAAGCGTGCCGCCCTGCACCGCCCCCTGGTTGTTTACCGCGCCTGCGTTCAGCGTCAGCGCGCCGCCGGTTAACATTTTGCCGTTGCTGGTCTGGGTGACGTCATTACCGATGGTCGCCGTCAGGCCGTTGACGCCGGTGATAGCGCCTTCATTGCGCAGGCTGTCGCCGGTGAGCGTCAGGTTTTTCGCCGTCCATTCGCCCTGGTTGGTCATGGCGAGGGCGTCCAGCGCCGCCGCGCCGAGCGCCGTGATTTTACTGCCCGACAGGCTGTTAAGATCGCCGGAAAGCGTGATGTTCAGACCGTCGGCGCTCTGGATAGCGCCGCTGAGATCGAGGCGCTGCGCGTTCAGCAGAATCTGTTGCCCCTGCCAGCGTCCGGCGTTGGTCACCGCGCCGGAATCGATACGCAGCGTACCGCCGGTGAGCAGCGCACCGTTCGCGCCGTTGATAAGCTCACGCGCCGGTGCGGCCAGCAGCATCCGTGCCATCCGCGGCTGTGGCCGGGCGGTGAGCGTCAGCCCCTGCGCGCCGGTCATGCTGCCCTGGTTGTTGATCTGGTTCTGGTACGCGGTCAGGGTGTCGCCCTGCAGCGCGCCACGGTTGGTCAGCCGCTGCCCGTCGAGCGTCAGCGCCCCCTGGCTCAGCAGGTCGCCATTGTTGGCAAGCTCGCCCGCCGTGACGGTCGCCGCGCCCTGGCTTAACAGCGAGCCGTTGTTGGTCAGCGTACCTTGCGTCTGCGCGCCCAGCCCGCCGAGGCTGATTAACGTGCCGCCGTGGGTCCAGGTGTCGGCATCCACCGTGACCTGCTGGCCCTGCAGCGTGCCCCCGGTGGTGAGCGTACCGGCATCGAGCGTCAGCGCCCCGCCGCTAAGCGTGCGGGCGTTCGCGCCGGTGGTGATGGTGTCGCCCGTGGCGTTCAGCGCCGTGGTGCCCTGCCACAGCCCGTTGTTGGTGAGCGTATCGGCCCGCAGCGTGAGGTTATCCGCCACCAGACGGCCGCTACCGGTGAGGCTGCCCGCCGTGAGCGTCGCGTCGCCACGGCTGACTATCTGCCCGTCGCTGGTGAGCGCGCCCTGCAGCGTGCCGGTGACGCCGTGAATGCCGTTGATGACGCCGCGGTTATCGAGGCTGTTGCCGGTAAGCGTGAGCGTATCGCCCTGCATCTGCCCGGCGTTGGTGAGGTCAGCGCCGCGAAGCGTGAGCGCGCCGCCTGAAAGCCAGGTGCCGCTGGCGTCGTTCGTGAGCGTCTGCGCCGTGGCACCGGCGCTGTGCGTGCCCTGAATCAGCCCGCCGTTGCGGATGGACGCCGCGCCAAGCGTGACGTCTTCGCCCGCCAGCGAGCCGCTGTTGGTGAGCGTGCCCGCCGTCATCTGCGCGCGCCCGTCGGCAATCAGCCGTCCGCTGTTGTCCAGCGCGCCGTTGAGGGTGAGATCCAGCGCCCCGGCCTGCATATCGCCGCCGTTCGTCAGGCTGCCCGCCCGGAGCGTCAGCCCGTCGTTCACCGACAGCAGGCCCTGGTTCTCTAACTGACTGAGATCGAGCGTCAGGCCCGCGCCGGTGGCAATCTGACCGCCGGCACCGTTATAAAGGTTGCGCGTGGTGAAGGTGAGGCTGTCGTTGCCCGCCAGCGTGCCGCGGTTGGTGACGTCCGGCGCCTGAATATCGAGCGCGCGGGCCGCCAGCGCGCCGTCGTTAATAAGCGTCGCGGCGCTTACGCGGGCCTGGTTCTGGCTCAGCAGTTTGCCCTGATTATCCAGCTGCTGGCCGAGGGTCGCGGTGAGGCTGTCGGTCGCCTGCAGCGTGCCGCCGTTACGCAGGATATCGCCGGTCACCGTGACGGCGCGCGCCTGCATCTGGCCCTGGTTGGCGAGCGTCGTGCCGTTGAGCGCAAGCGTATTGCCGCCGGTAAGCTGGCCGTCTGCGGCGTTAGTGAGCGATGCGCCGTCCCAGCTCAGGGCGTCGCTGCCCTGGAGAAGACCGCTGTTTTGCAGGTCGCCGTGTAGCGCCAGCACTTTCGCCATCAGCGCGCCGCCGTTGTCAGCATGCCCCGCGTTCACCGTCATCGCCTGCTGGCTTAACACGTTGCCCTGGTTGGTCAGCGTACCGGCGATGTTTGCCGTCACCCCGTTTTGCCCGAGCGCGTTACCGTCGTTGCGCCAGTCGCGCGCGGTGAGTGCGAGCGTGTCGCCCTGCAACAGCCCGGCGTTGTTGAGCGTGTCGCTCACGAGCGTCAGCGCGCCGCCCGTGAGCACCACCCCGCCCTGCTGGTTATCCAGCGCTTTACCGTGCGCACGGAGTTCACGGGTGCCCTGCAACGTGCCGCGGTTGGTGAGCGTATCGCTGCCCAGTTCAAGCGTGGCGGCCGCCAGCGTGCCGCTGTTGGTAAACGCGGGAGTTGTGAGGCGCAGCGCATCTGTTGCAATCATCCTGCCGCTGTTGTCAGCGCTCTTCGCGAGCGCGAGCAGCAGCGCGGTGGCGCTGAGCTCACCGCGGTTGGTCAGCGTCTCGCCCTGTAAATCAAGCGTGCCGCCCGTGCGCAGCGCGCCCTGGTTCTCCGTGTCACCGGCCGTGACGTTCAGCGCGTTATCTCCCTGCGCCAGCCCCAGGTTGTGCAGGCGATCGGCGGTGAGGGTCAGGTGGCGGGCCGCCAGCGTACCGTCGTTGTTGAGCGTGGCGGCACTGAGCGTCATGGCGTTGTCCGCCAGCAGACGGCCACGGTTATCGAGCGTGGCGAGATCGCCCCGAACATTTACCCCGTTGATTTCACCGCCATTGGCCAGATCCTGCCCGTGCAGCGTCAGATCGCCGTTGGTAGAGATAAGCCCCTGGTTACTGAGCGTGGGGAGCGTCAGGCGCAGGCCGTCTGCGCCGTACAGCGTGCCGCCGGAAAGGTTATCAAGCTGCCCGGCCGCCACCTCCAGCGCGTGCTGGCTCTGTAACAGCCCGCCGTTGGTGATGTGCCCGCCGCGAAGCGTCAGGTCGCCATCGGTGGTGATAAGCCCCTGGTTGGTAAGCGCAGGCAGATCGAGGCTCAGGCTGGCCGCACTGTAAAGCGTGCCGCCGTTGAGGTTGTCGAGACGATCGGCGAAGAGACTGAGCGCGCGATCGCCCTGCAGCAGCCCGCTGTTGGTTATCTGTTTGCCGCGCAGCGTCAGCGCGTCGCCCAGTAGCGTGCCGCTGTTGGCAAGGCGTTCTTCGGCCGTCACGCGGGTGGTGGCGGCGTCCGATTTGCCGCTGTGGCTCAGGCGCTGCGCCGTCACGTCCAGCGCGCCTTTCGCCGCCTGGGTGCCGTTCAGCGTGGCGTCGCGGGCGGTGACAGAGAGATCGCGCCCGCTTTGCAGCTGCGCGCCCTGCTGCGTGGTGACGGCGTCACCGGTCAGCGTCAGGTTGCCTGCGGCCATCGTCTGGCCATTCAGATCGGCGTCCTGCGTGGCATCCAGCCGGATGTCGCCCTGACTGGTAGTAAGCGCTCCCTTACCGGATGTGGTGCGCTGCGTGCGGGCCTGAATGCCCTTCGTGCCGGAAAGCGTGCCGTTTTGGGTGAGCGTACCGGCGTTTACCGTCAACGTGCCGTCAGTGAGGATGTTTCCGCTGGCGCGGTTATTCAGGTTGTCGCGGGCCGTGAGTGCGGCATCGCCACGGGCGCTGAGGGTGCCCTGTTGATCGAGCGTCGCGGCGTTCAGCGTAAGATCCGCGCCGCTTTGCAGCGTGCCGCTGTTGGTCACGGCGTCGCTTTCGACGTTCACGCCGTTGCCCTGCAGCGTACCGCTGTTGGTAAGGCGCGTCGCGCGGGTTTCCAGACGGTCCTTTGCCGCAATCTGCCCGCTGTTGGTGAGGCGCTCGCCGCTGAGTTGCGCACTGCCGCCTGTGCTTATCTGCGCCTGGTTTTCGAGCGCACCGCCGTTGAGCGTGACGTCGTTTCTGGCATCAACGCGGGTGGCGTTATCCAGCGTGACGGTTTTGCCCTTCAGCGTCTGGCTCTGGCCGCTGGTGAGCGTGCTGGCGGCTGAGGAGAGCGTGCCATCGGCGGCAAGGGTTATTGCGCCGTCGCTCGCAAGCGACGCATCACGGAGCGCCACATCGCCGCGGCTGCTGACCGCGAGCGCGCCGCCGGTTTTATGCTCGCCGCTGAGCGTGACGTTGTCGCCTTTCGCCGTCAGCGTACCGCTCGCAAGGCTGTTTTTAACGGCCAGCCTGCCGCTGGCGTCGAGCGTGATGTCGCCCTGGCGGGCGTTCAGATTCCCCAGGTTGACCCCGACGCCTTTGTCACCGGAGACGAGCCGGATACGGTTAGCGTACATGCCGCCGAGCGCGCCGGTATCGACCGCCACCACGGGAGTTGCGCCTTCACCGGCGATCGCCGTGCGGCTGCCGCTGGCGCCCACGCGGTTCGCACCCACCGTGACGTTCAGATCGCGCGCGTGGATAGCCGCGTTCACTTCTGTCGCGCGGGAGATTATCGACAGTGCGTCGCTCTGGCTGGCGTCAAGCCCTTTACCTTCAACGGTAATGGTGCCGCGGGTGACATCGAGGTTGGCAAGATTGCCTGCCGCGTCGAACGTCGGTTTGCCGGTGGTGAGCGTCACGTTCGGCGTATTGATAAAACCGCAGCCGTTGCAGGTGATGCCATACGGGTTCGCCACCATCACGTTGGCGGCTTTGCCCGCCACTTCGGTATAACCGTTGAGCTGGGAGCGGCTGCCGCCCGTCACCTCGTTGATAATGCCGCGCGCTTCCTGGCCCGCTCTGAGGTTCGGGTTGTTCTGGATAATCCCGCCGAGCTGCGTCTGATTCATCTGACCCGTGGCGTTATTGAGGATCACGCCCTCTTTGCCGACGTTATAGTCCTTAAACTGGTTATGGGAGATCCCCGCCGCGTTGGGTCTGGCGATATTAACCACCGGCACGCCGTTCGCCGCTTTGTCCATCCCTGTGGGGCCTGTCGGCGTCATGGCCGCCGCAAACGCAGGCGCCACCGGCTGCCAGACCAGCAGGGAGATGATGAGGTAGCTCAACAGACGAGCGGAAAAACGCACGGGCGGTTGACGGGTATCCATGACCTGAAGCCTCTTAAAGCGTGAATGCGATGCGATAGTTAACGGTGAAATGGTCCGGCCCCAGCCAGTCCGGGTACTGTAACGGCGTGCCGACGGTCAGCTGGCTTGAAAACCAGCGCCCCGCGCTGCCAAGCCCGGCGGCGGCGCCCCACAGCGTGCCGCTGGCATAACGGTCGAGCTTGTCCTTCGCGAGCCAGCCGCCATCGAGCGCGGCGGTGGCGCTGACCTGGCCCAGCACCGGCAGCGTTACGAGCGTGTAGTTGAGCTCATTACGCCAGTAGCCGCCGTTGTCGCCGGAGAGGTATTGTTCTTTAAAGCCGCGCACGGAACTTTCGCCGCCGAGCGTCAGGCGTTCAGCACCGTAGAGACGATCGGGCGACCACTGACCATAGGCGCTCGACAGCCACCAGAGATCCTGACCGAACGGACGCTGCCAGCTGAGGCTAAGACTCCATTTACGAAACTGCGCTTTGGGGTCGTCGCCGGTTTTGCCTTCATCCGTTTCGCTGTCAAACCACGGCATGCCGCGGCTGAATGCCGGGTTGAAGGTCGCGACGCCGCCGCCGGTTTTCTGGGTATGATTGACGCCGAGCGTCAGACTGGAGAGTTTGCGGCTACTGCTGACGAGCGGCGCATCATTAAGCCAGTTGCGGCTTTCACGCCGGGTCACGCCCGCTGTGAGCGCGGTTTTGATATCTCCGTTGCGGAACACGACGCGGGACAGATTGAGGCGGTGCGTTTCGCTGTCGCCGGTCGAGATCCAGGTGAAGCCCTGATTGATAATCGTTGAGCGGTAGTCGCTCCAGCTGTAGCTGTAATCGAGAAGGCTGTACCCCCAGGGAATGCTGACGCCCGCCTGCAGGCTACGGGCATCGTAGGCGGTGGCGAAATCGCTGCTGCGCCCGCCGCTGACAAACCACTGATCGGCAAGGCCAAGCACATTACTGGCCGTGACAGAGCCGTTGAGTTGTCCGGTGCCGGTGCTCTTCTGGCCGCTGTTATCGAAACTGACGGTGGCGCGCAGCGGGAATTCGGGCGTCGCGGTCAGGTTGACGACTGACCAGCCGGGCGTGCTGTCCGGCAGAATATCTATCTGTACCGGCGTGGCGCGCAGGCGGTTGATTTGCTCCATGCCCTGCTCAATATCGCGCAGGTTGAGAATTTTGCCTTCCAGCCCCGGAAACGCCATCTTCAGCTGGCGCGGGGTTTCGCCTTCCAGACGGATCTGGCGCAGCCGCCCTTCCAGCACCACGATCCGCAGCTCGCCCCGGGAAAGATCCTGCTCGGTCAGAAAAGCGCGGCTGGTGATATAACCGCGGCTGAGATACCAGTCCGATACGCTGTTAACGAGCTGCGTGATGCGCGGCATATCGAGACACCGATCCTGCCACGTGCGGGATAACCTGGCCTGCTCGCGCGCATCCAGAAGCGTCGCGCCGGAATAATGAATGGTGTGAATGGTAAAACAGGGGCCGGATGAGGGCGCGGGCACCACCGGCGCGTCGGCGCGGGGCAGCGGCGTGCTGCGCTGCAGTTCATCGCGCTGCTGCTGGCCCTGTAATAACAGCTGCTCCTGCTGCTGGCGGACAGCATCACGATCGGCAGGCGAAAGGGGTGCCGCAAAAGCAGAAGGGAAAATCAGCGTCAGCAGTAGTCCATAATATACGCGAGCAGTCATCCGGTTGACCTGTAAAATTAAGGAGATAGCGCAATAAACAGCGTTATTCCGCAGATGGTTTTAAGGTTTTTCCTATAGTAATAGTTAATTACATTTCTTCACAAAGATATATTTTTGCGTCGGCGTGCGGGAGTTTTATTAAGGGAAAGAGAATCTCAATCCCCTGTGCAAATTGCGAATACGGACCGGGATAAAATAGGGCAAGTTAGGGTTAATAAACCGATTAATAGCGAAATGGACATTTAATGCGCTTTCCAGCGCTGAAGGGAATGCCGTTTTTTACCGGGCAACATTCATTACCCCGCAGGGCGAAATGCGCAGGCTATTGGACGTAGTTACGCGGAAAGTTAATGCCGTCTCGCCAGCCTGTTTCACGGTTAACTGACTGTATTACCAGCACTAAGCAAAAGGATTTCACGCTGAAATCGCCAGCGCGATTGCGCTATGAGGAAAGATCGGCTTAATACCTGTAAAGGATCTATCCACTGTGATGAGTCAGTGCTTAACATTAACCACTGGAGTGAGTAACATCCACTACAGGGAGTAATAACCACTGTAGTGAGTAAGGCGGCGAACGTGCCTGTCAGCCTGCTCACTACAGTGGATGATTCAGATCTGCCCCTTGCGTATTTTCTCCAGCAGCGCCAGCTCTTCTTTGGTCAACATCACCATTTCGCCCTGCTCTTCCACCGCGGCGGCATTATCTGCCGGCAACTCTTCACCCGCAGGCAGCGCGCCAGGCAAACTTTGCGGGCGCAGTTTCGGCCTTCTGTAGTGGATATGAAAGTACACCACCCGCCCGCGTTTGATTTCGGTGTAGTCGAGATAGCCTATCTCTTTGAGCTGCTCCATCGCCTTACGCACCGTAGAGTTTTGCGTGATGGTGCGCGAGGTGAGATTCAGTCGTGCTCGCAGACGTGCCAGCGAGACGGGTGCCGGGTTAGGCGGCAGACTTTCAATAAAGGTATAGAGCGCCTGGGCAGACTCCTTACGCGACAGCTCGTTAATGGCGCGAAGCTGCAGCAGTACCTTTTTGTCGAACTGATAAAGCTCGAAGATTTTCGGGTCGGCCTGTAACGTCACCTCATCCTTTTTGGCGCTGTACTTGGCGGACTGCACCAGGTGCGTGACGTAGTACTCCCCTTCTTTGTTACTGAAGGAGATGGTATTGGTGGCGATGCGGGTGAGAGAAGCGTCAAGACGCTTGCGAAGCTTCGCGGACGAACGCGCAGAAGGGATACCACACAGCTTCACAAATTCCACAAACGGCAGCGTCACACTGTCACCGAGGACATTGTATTTGGCGAAGGCATGGATGATCCCAACCCAGGTCTTAAAATCATTGTCCATATCCAGGCGCGCGCCGGTGATTTTAATATTCTCATAGCCTTCGGACTTCACCAGCGAGAGCTGTTTAAGCTCTTCAGTGACATCCATAGAGGACATCTGGCCCTTACGACCACGGGCCGTGGATTTCAGCGTCGGGACGAACAGGCCAAGGCGCATCAGCGCGACCGGCTGCACCGTGTTATTGCGGTTCGGTACCAGCGTCACGAGTTCGCCAGTTTTACGGTCCAGCTCACTGAAGGCGTCATTGATATTAATGCTCTCGTCATCAGCCACGTGCGGGTCTCCTGTCCTTAATGTCCGGTGCTTACTCACCATAGTGGATATTAACTTCGCCAGTGAGAGTATCACTCACCATAGTGGATATGTCACACGCTTATACGCGCCGATTGCTCTCCACAGTGGATGTTTACTCTCTACAGTGGTTATTCACTCTCCCCAGTGGATGTTATGCAGGATCCGCACGCGCGATCAGGGGGGTTACTCGCTACAGTGGATATCCGAAAACGTACGTACCGCCCGCGATCTGGTACAGTGAAAGTCGCTTAAACGCAGGATTCTGCAGCGCCGGCTGTGAATAACGGTGTGAATGTGTCAGAACAGAAACAGGCGATGAAAATAAAAAAACTTTTATAACAGTGCGTTACAGCGAAATGCAGCGAGCGGATAACGCTGCGGCGCTACTCACTACAGTGGATGCAGACCACTCTCTTCAGCCGTTACCGGGCTCGCTACAGTGGATGATCGGCTCACTCCAGTGGATATTCTACTCACTATAGTGGTTAAAAAGTTCTGCAACACCATGATCTGAATAAGAAAATCGGGAATGGGATCTTTAAGGATCTCATAGGGGATCTTTCTGGGATCGACTGCTTTGATCTGCCCTGTGGATAACCTGACAACCCGGATGCCCCTGAGCATCTCTCTCCCGTCCCTGCCTCCGCGCTTTTGCGCTTCCTCAAACGAACGGCGACGCCGTCCGTTTTTGCGGTGAGCGCTGCGATCTTTCATGAATCATCCACAATGTCAGTGATTTGCACTGACGCACAGAAGCACAACATTTATGTTTACCGCCTGGCTTTTATGCTGTATTTTCGTTTAAATCAATAAATCCTGCATACAGTGAGTTTTATGATGGATAGTGAGCAGCAGTTGACGAAAGTTGCCGAACGTTCAGAAAGAATGCTTCTGGGCCTGACAGAGCAGATCCAGCATCAGAAAGATGAGCTTCAGGAAAATACCTTTTATCAGGTCTATGCCAAAGCCGCGCTGGCCAAACTCCCGCGCCTGACGCGCGCCAGCGTCGATTACGCGGTCAGTGAAATGGAAGCGAACGGTTACGTGTTTGATAAACGCGCCGCGGGCTCTTCCACCAAGTATGCGATGTCCGTTCAGAACATTATCGATCTCTATCATCATCGCGGCGTGCCCAAATACCGGGACCGCCATGATGAAGCGTTCACAATTTTTGTCGGTAATCTGAAAGGCGGTGTGTCCAAAACGGTCTCTACCGTCTCTCTGGCACATGCGCTGCGCGTTCACCCTCACCTGCTGTTTGAAGATCTGCGTATTCTGGTTATCGATCTCGATCCCCAGTCATCGGCAACGATGTTCCTTAACCATACCCGTGCGGTAGGCACCGTGGACACCACCAGCGCGCAGGCCATGCTGCAGAATGTGACGCGCGAGGAGCTGCTGGAAGAGTTTATCGTGCCATCTATCGTGCCGGGCGTGGATGTGATGCCCGCCTCTATCGAAGATGCTTTTATCGCCTCCCGCTGGGAAGAACTGTGTGCCGAACACCTGCCGGGCGCCAGTATCTACGCCGTGCTGCGTAAAAACATCATCGACAAAATCGCCACCGATTACGATTTTATTTTCGTCGACAGCGGCCCGCATCTTGACGCTTTTCTGATGAACGCCATTGCGGCGTCGGATGTGCTGTTCACGCCGGTCCCGCCAGCACAGGTGGATTTCCACTCGACGCTGAAATACCTCACCCGCCTGCCGGAACTGATTGCCCTGATTGAAGCGTCCGGCTGCCAGGTCAGGCTGCAGAAAAATATCGGTTTTATGTCGAAGCTCCTTAACAAGGCAGACCATAAGCTCTGTCACAGCCTCGCCAAGGAGATTTTCGGCGGCGATATGCTGGATGTCGCCCTGCCCCGCCTGGACGGGTTTGAGCGCTGCGGAGAATCCTTTGATACGGTGATCTCTGCTAACCCCGCCACCTACATCGGCAGCAGCGAAGCGCTGAAGAATGCCCGCGCCGCCGCTGAAGACTTTGCCAAAGCGGTTTTCGATCGCATTGAATTCATTCGTATGAGCTGAGAACACTATGAGCACAAAAAGAGTCACCATTGGCCGTACACTCACCCATTCGCCGTTTAAGGAAAGCACGGACGCCGAAACCTTCACCTCGGTGTTTGTTCTTAATTCCGGTCGCAAGGCCACATTCCGTCTGGAAACGGTCGCCCCTGCCGACGTTGGCGATAAAACGTTTGTACGGCAGGAAACCAACGGACGCGACCAGTCGGCGCTGACGCCGGAATCGCTGCGCGATATCACCCGTACCCTGAAATTCCAGCAGTTCTTCCCCGCCATTGGCGTGAAAGCGGGTGACCGCATCGAGATCCTCGACGGCTCCCGTCGTCGTGCCGCGGCGCTTATCTGCCACACCGGGCTGACCGTGCTGGTAACGGAAGCCGCGCTGAGCGCGGAAGAGGCGCGAAAGCTTGCCAAAGATATCCAGACTGCCAAAGAGCACAATATCCGCGAGGTAGGGCTGCGTCTGATGGCGCTGAAAGAAGCCGGACTGAATCAGAAAGAGATCGCGGAGCAGGAAGGGCTGTCGCAGGCGAAAGTAACCCGCGCGTTACAGGCTGCGTCGGTCTCGGCCACGCTGCTGGCCTTCTTCCCGGTACAGTCCGAACTCACCTTCAGCGACTACAAAACGCTCTGCGCCGTCGAGGAGTCGTTACTCAAAAATGAGATAGCGCTGCAGACGCTCATTGACACGATCTCCGGGGAAGTCGACATCGTACTGAGCGAACCGGATCTGGCGGAAGACGAAGTAAAAAATCGTATTGTGCGCATTATTGCACGCGAAGGCGAGCTGCTGACCTCCCCAGGCCCGAAGGACAAAGCCGTGATTGCCTCGCTCTGGCGCTTCCCGGACAAAGACCGCTTTGCGCGCAAGCGCACCAAAGGGCGTCTCTTCAGCTATGAATTTAACCGGCTGTCGCGCGAGGTTCAGGATGAGCTCGATCGTGCGATTGAAAATGTGCTGAAGAAGCATCTCTCCTGAGCGGACTGCCCCTCGCCGTGGTGATTTCACCGGGAACCCGCTGAAATAGCGTCTTTTTCAGCAGAGATTTCACGGTGAAATCGCCAGCCACTCTCCCGGCTGGTCTGTTCTTCTCCTCTAATATTTACTCTTCATAGTGGTTGTTTAGTCCTTTTTCCTCTGAGCTTCCCGATGAAATTTCACGGCGTTCGCCATGGCATGTTTTTACGTAATTAACTGATTTTATTTGTTTTTTAATGAGGATTTCACGCTGAAATCGCCACATTTACGCTTATCGACCGTGCCTGTCCCGCATCCAAAACGCTAACCCGCCGGGATTGCGTTAATGCAACTGCGGCGCTCCTGGCGTTTCGCTGGTGCTGGTATTAAACGTGCCACACGCGTTGCGCTCTTTTCAGTGATTAATTCGGCAAAGCGTTTTTTACCGCCCATCCCCCTTCGTTGCAGCGAACGGCACTGGGTCGCGCGCCTGCCCGGCGCGGCGTTTCAGATGTTCTGTGTCTGGCTGGGTGGGAACTGGCGGTGAGTAAAAGAGACGCTGACAGTGTAATACGGCAGGAAAAATGATATCCACTACGGAGAGCTGTAACGCATTACAGTGGTTCTGCGAGAGACCTTCCGGGAAAGAACAAAAAAAGGCCGCTCGCGGCGGCCTTTTTCGCATGTTGCGGCTGTCAGAACAGAACGGAGTAATTCACACCGAACGTACGGCCGCGCCCTTTGTAGGTATAGAGATCCGGTGAGCCATAGGTCGGGCTGTACAACCCCGGCGCACGCTGACCCCAGATCGTGGTGTAATCTTCATCCAGCAGGTTTTCAATACTGAAGGCGATTTTGCCGACAGGGAGCGCATAGCTGCCCATAAAGTCCACGGTGTTGTAGCCGTCGATTTTTTTACCCGCATCGTCAGAAACATCGAAGGTCTGAGTGCTTTGCAGGCGCAGCGTCCAGTTGTCCGGTGCCCAGTTGACCCAGGCACTGACTTTTGACGGACTGGCGCTGTCAACCGTCAGCTTTTTCCAGTCGCCATCGACACGGGTTTCAGATTTGATGGCGTTAAAGTTCGCGCCGGTGCTCCAGTCGCTGTCGCTGAAGAAGTAATCCGCCTGGCCTTCCACCCCATAGATACGACGCTTGTCATCGTCCAGGGTGATGGTCATATCGGTTTTATTGATGTTGATGGTTTTGTCAGAGACAGAATAGTACGCGGCAAGTTGCGTACGCAGATTATCGCCTGTGTAGCGCCAGCCCAGTTCATAGCTGTCGACTTTAATGCCATCCAGCCGCGAATCATTGACGTTAACGCTCTTGAGCAGGCGGTAATGCCCATTCTCCAGACGATAGGTGCCGGAACCGTAATATTTGGCGAGATCCGGCAGTTCAAAGCCCTGAGAAAAGTTAAACCAGAGCTGCTGGCGTTCACTGAGGTGACCAAGGATACCTGCGTTAAACAGCAGATTGTTATAATCCGTTTTACCGCCCGGCACCGCATCAGCGGAGGTGGCTTTGCCGGTAGCAATGCCTTGCTGCTGGGTGTAACCCACAAAGTCATCCACCTTATTTTCGGTGTACTGATAACGTACCCCGCCGCTTAAGGTGATCGCCTCAATGTCATAACTTGCCTGCAGGAACGGCGCCAGGTTGGTAATGCTGTAATCCGGATAGCGCCCTACGTTATAAGCATTGTCCAGCTTCATGCCGCCGCTGGCAGCCGCTTTGTTCAGATCAAAAAACTGCTGGTTGGCATTAAAGGTTTCATGCTCGGCATCAACGCCATACGTGAGTGATAGTGCATCGAGCGGTTTGCTGTTTACGGTCAGTTTGCCGCCCCAAAAATCCGTTTTCTGCTGCGAGGCGCCAATACTGGTCACCCGCGTTTTATCACCGTTAAGCGTCGGGAACGGATAGTAGGTGAGGCTTTCATCACGGTAATAAATTTGTGCGACCAGGTCCTGTCCCCATGCATCAGTATTGGAGTACTGAAGGTTAATCAGGTGACGTTCGGTGCCCGGCAGGCGATCGGAATCGAGATTGCCTTTGTTACGAGCAGTGCCGTTGCCTGTAACAGCCGAGAAATTCTCGCCCAGAAACAGGCCGTGCTTACCATCGGCCTGACTCTTGTAGTATTGCGTCGTGAGTTGCAACTGCTGGTGGTCATCAATATTCAGCGTGCCGGTGCCCATAACGTCCAGTCGATCCGAGTACTGCAGACCGGTCTGGGTATTATCAATAATGGCTTCATCGCCGTTACCGTCATACCAGCCGCCATAGCGCTGATACGCAACCGAGAGACGACCAGACGCATTATCGTTACCGCCGCTGACAGCGGCCGCCACATTTTCATCATGATCGTTATGACTGTTGAAGCCACTTTTGGCACCGGTCTGGAATTCTAACTGCGTTTCTGGCTGCCCTTTTTTGGTCACGATATTGATCAAGCCGCCAGTACTGCCGCCGCCGTAAAGCGACGTCGCGCCGGAAATCACTTCGATGCGCTCAATGTTAAACGGATCGATGGAGTCCAGCTGGCGGCTGTCGCTGCGTGAGGAGTTCATTCTCACACCGTCGACCATCACCATCATGGAGCGGCCGCGCATATTCATGCCGTAATTGGTACGGCCCTGGCTGCTGACGTCCATGCCAGGAATGAGCTGCGCCAGGACTTCTTTTAACTCTTTACCGCCCTGAACCTGCTGTTCAATCTCAGCCTGTTCGATAACCCATGTGGTCTGTGCCATATCCGCAGCACTGTGTCCGGTACGGCTGGCGGCAACCACCAGCGTCTCTTCTTTCTGCGGCGCCCCCCAGGCAGAGGCGGAAAGCATGGCAAGCAAACAAGGATTCAATACCCAAAGATAAGGACGCTTCATTGTTATGGTATTCCTGAGAGTGTGTTAGTAGTCAGTGCTTTTTACGGGTTGATAAACCTGACGCGGTTCCTTGTCTGACCGGGAACGCCAGTGGATCACGCCGGGTGTGGTGCCCAGGTCAAACGGCTCATCCGGGTGCGCGACATTAAGAATACGCGCCGCCCGCCAGGCCATCAGGCTGAGCTGAGGTTCCGCAATACCAAGGCTTCGCATCCCGGCATTGACGGCAAAAAGATGGTTCGTGGCTGGGCCATTCCACTCCAGCGTGAAATCGGTATTGACCCTGAAGCCTTCGTGCTCGTCCAGCGTCAGGCGCTGCGCCAGCGGCGCGAGAAACGCCGGCTGGGCAGGGCGGTAGCCGGTGGCGAAAATCACCACATCGGTCTCCAGAGTTTCTTCACCGTTATCGAGGTGATGACGTAACGTCAGACGCTGGCCCTGCGGCTGAGTGGCCACGCGAGTCACCGAGCGCGAGGGCAGCAGGTGTGCCCACGGTTTTTCACGCAGGACTTCAAAGCGGTGATACATCGCGCGGTAAATCGCGAGCAGCGATTCGGCCGTGACGCCGTCAGAGG
This sequence comes from Cronobacter dublinensis subsp. dublinensis LMG 23823, assembly GCF_001277235.1. Classification (NCBI taxonomy): domain Bacteria; kingdom Pseudomonadati; phylum Pseudomonadota; class Gammaproteobacteria; order Enterobacterales; family Enterobacteriaceae; genus Cronobacter; species Cronobacter dublinensis. The sequence goes on along the minus strand of NZ_CP012267.1, from coordinate 113,421 downwards.
TCATCTTCTGCTCGGCGAGTAGTGCACAGCGTGTTTGTTCATCAAGCTGCGCGAAGCTTTCCAGATATTCCGGCGTGAAATACTCGTTCGCGAACGCGGCTTCATCGAGTGCGTTGTAGTTGTTACGGCGCGAAACCCAGTTCAGCGCAGCAGGCTGGCCCCACTCCCCGCGGAAAATATTCAGGAACAGATCGGCCCCGCTCTGACCACCGCCCACGACAGCGACGCGCTTGCCGGCAAGCGTCGGCGTGCGGAGCATCATTTCGCTGGCGTGGAAGCAATTGTCGTTTTGCGCAGGCACGCAGTCGGGCAGGTTGACTTGCTTACCGATGCCCATGCAGACATGACGCGCCTGGAAGCGATCGCGCGGGGTCTCAATTTCAAACAGGCCGCTGGTCTCGTCGAATCGCACCTGCTGCACGTGCTGACTGAACGCCAGGTTGCTCAGGTTGTCCGCCGCCCAGCACAGGTAATCGGCGAACTCTTCGCGGGATACGGTGCGCTGCTCAGTCGTCAGGAAGCGGTAGAATTTTTTCCGCTGCACCAGATAATTCAGGAAGCTGTAGCGATTGGTCGGCTCCACGGCGCTGACCAGATCTTTCAGGAAACTGGTCTGCATATGGCAGTCCGGCACCATCATGCCCGGATGCCAGGAGAAGTGCGGTTTTCGTTCAAGGAACAGCGAGCTGAAGCCGTCAAGCCCTTCGGCGAGCGCGGCGATGCTGAGATTAAACGGGCCGATGCCAATGCCGATGAAATCATACGTTTTCATGATGCGGTCCCTCTGGTGACCAGATACAGCGGGTTATCAAGATCGGTGAGATAGTGGGGCAACATGCGGCTGCCGCCGTCATGCTCAGAGAACGTCAGTTTGACGGGGTTTAGCACCACGCGGATGATTTGCGGTTTAAACAAATCAAATTGCGCGAATCGCGCCGCCATCGCCGGATGCGCGGCCATATAGTTTTGCAGTACATCCGCCAGCAGCTGATAGAACCGGGTTTCACTGACGCCGCACTGTACCGTCAGGCGCGAGACGAAACGCAGCACCGTTACAAAATGCCCCGTCTGTAAATCATGAATAATGTAGTCGGCGCCAAGACGCGCGGTCACCGCTTTCACCGGCTCCGGCAGGCTCTCCATCTCCGGGAATGCCTCGTCTACGAGACGCATGTCGCCCTGGAAATCCTTCAGTAAAATGCGCTGCGGCACATGGTCTTTCATGACCAGCGTGACGTTCTGGCCATGGGCGATAAGCGCTACGCCGTAACGGCACAGCAGGTGATAGAACGGGATGACGACAGCGCTGAACATTTGCGTCAGCCAGGCCTCGGCGCTTAAGCCTGAGCGTGAGATCCAGGCATCAATGAGCGGGCGACCCGCGTTATCGGTTTCCATCAGTGCTGCCATCAGCACAGCCTGTTCACCTTGCTGCAACCAGCAGGACGGATTTTCACGCCAGATGACGCCAAACATCTCCTGGTAGCGGTAGGGCGCGGTTTTCAGCGCCGCGTAACCGGTGTGCGAGACATAACCCGCGGCTGGCTCGCCGAGGATCTGCGCGCCAGAGGCAATCAGGGTTTCATCGCGCGCAAACTGTTGCTGCAACCAGCGGGAGGCCAGCGGCCCGGCGGCGATGTATTTCCCCGGAATGCCGCGATAACAGGACGTGTTATAAATCGTCAGCGGCAGTTTGATATCAAACGGCGAGCGGCGGCTCACGTTGGTGAGCGTTCGCAGCGACTGCTGCGCAATATACGCATCGCCGAATTCGCCGAGATCGAGAATGTCGCCGCGTGCCAGCTGCGGCAGAAAATGCAGCGCTATCTTCTGCTGCCACTGCCACGGATGCAGCGGCACCGGAAGCCAGTTTTCATCAAGATGCAGCGCCTGCCAGTAGCGGGTGAAGCGCAGACGTTCCGTCTCGTCCATGGCGCTTGCCAGCAGATTGTTAATATCGCAGTCCGCGTCACTGCTCCAGACCATCAGGTCGCGACGCACGGCGACCCAGTGCAGCTGAAAACGGCCACGATATTCCGGCGCGTAAGCTTTCAGCGCAGTGAGGCCCCAGCCGCGGCGGCCTTTATTGAAAATAAACTTCGGATGGCCGGACATCAGGCACTGCAACTCATCCGGGTCCATATCGATAAGTGCGTCGGCGCTTAAATCCTCACGCGCTTCCAGCAATTGCAGATCGCCGCGCAGCGTGGCGTAGAGATCTTCAAGATGTTCTGCCGTTTGCGCATCCGTCATCTTCAGCACCGCTGCCAGTTGACGCAGGGCGCTTTCCGCTTCCACCGCGCCGCTGTGCTGGTTTTCAAGCGTCGCCGGGTCGATATGCAGCCAGCCCCAGATGCCGCGCGTCGCACTGAATGTCCAGGTGTCCTCGCCAAGCATGAGAGTCCAGCGGCCTGCGCCAGTTTCGTTTGCCGCAAGCGTGCGTTCATACTCCAGTTCGGCGAGTATTTTCGCCACCATCTCGCGATTGACGCGCTCCCACCATTGCAGCGTCATAACCCCACCTCGCGGAAAAAGTGGTCGCGCTGGCTCATCACCAGACGCGAGCGTTTATGCGGGAAATCAAACTCCTTTACTGTCCCGAAGCCCGCTACCGGCAGATGACGGAACAGGCGTTGATTGTCAAAGCGCGGTTCGGCGACGAGGCGCTGCGTCCGCGGTTCATCCAGCCACAGATAGTGGCTCAGGCCGCGCAGCCAGCTGCGGATATAAGGCGCGCCCCGCCACTGCTCTTCGCCCACCAGCATATGCAGGCCGCGGTCGAAGGGTTGCCAGCGGTAGTGACGGCCGATGCGGTCTTCCGCCGCCCAGTAGATTTCGAAATAGCCGAACGGCGCATCATCAAAGCAGCCAATAAGCGGGTAGCAGTACGAGGAATCGAGCTGTTTACGCAAATAGGCTTCCTGTTCCGCCTGCGGGCCAGCCATTTCCCAGAAGGCGTTGACGCGCGGCGCGTTCATCCAGCGGGTGAAGTGCTCCGCATCCTGCGCCACGTCTGCTACCCGGAAACTGAGCGTACGTTTGATTTGGGGATCATAGCGGCGATAAACCTCACCGTGAGGACGTGGCGCACGCACCGGAAACGCGAGCTGTCGCGTCTCGTCATACTGCATAACGCCGCGGGCAGGCGTACGCTCGCCGCGCAGCCACAGCGGCAGTTGCCAGAACGTGTCACGGGCAAGATAGTCGCACTGCACGCGTTCAAACAGCGCCTGCGCCTGCGGCTCATCGCGCCACTGCGCCCATGGCAGCGTAATGCCAGTCAGCGCCGGCGCGGCGATAAACAACTGATCGAGTGCGCTAACCAGCCAGCCTTGCGGCAAAGCACCCGGATAATTCAGCACGCCGCTGCCATCCAGGCCGAGCGCCAGCGGCAGGGTGAGGTTGAGCTGCGCGCAGCGAAAACCATACCCGTCATGAATAATGCTGGCTTCAGGCATCATGCGCGCTCCCTGTAAACGGATTATCGAAGTCGAAGTAAATGACCGCCGGATCGGCAATGGTGTTTTCGTTGTGGTCGTGCAGATAGCAGAAGAAGTTACCTTTGCAGTTCCAGTGGCGGCTCTCCAGCACGTAATCGAGACAGCGGGTATCACGCGCCGTGGCGCGCAGCCCGACGAGGGCTTCGCGCACGATGGCCATCAGGTTTTCTTCGCTGTCGAACCCGGCGGCGCCGAGCGCGGCGGTGACGGCAAGCGTTGAATTCACCAGCAGGTAATACGGGAAGTAGCGCAGGAGCTGGGCTTCGCTGAAGCGGTTTTCCGCCTGTGGCTCGCCGGCTTCTGCAAGCCACAGCAGCGCGCCGTCGGTAAACCCGCTGCCCTGGCAGTCACGGTAAATCAGGCCCACCGGCAGATCCTGCTGCATCTCCACCAGAATATTTTGCTGATGCGCAAGCAGCACCAGGCCGTAGTCGGCTTCGGCGCTAAAGAGCGGCAGCAGAACGCGATCGCAATACGCTTTCACCCAGCAGCGTGCGGCCTGCGGCGGCGGAAGCGCCAGGCGTTCGCCAAGACGACGTACCGCTGAGGCGAGCAGGCTGTCGCCGCCGTCCGGAGCGGCCTGCGTCAGGCTCACCAGCACGTTAGTCTGCGTCTGCGGCGTGGCGAACAACAGATTAACGCGCAGCGCCATCAGGCTCTCTTCCTGAATTTCTCCGGCCACGTCGCGCAGCCCTACCCAGCCATCTTCCTGCATCACGCGCATGGTCGGGTAACGTGCCTGCAGCGCCTGCCAGCGGCTGGTCTGTGCCATGCGTGCCAGACGCATACCGCGTTTAACTTCCTTGACCGACAGCGTGCGTACAGAGTTCGTGAGCCGCACGCTGAGGGAGAATTTGATCATGTCATTATTGGTTTCGCTGTAGAGCGAGCGTGATGAACTGGTCGGCAGCCATGGCGCGCCCGCCTCGCCCAGATCGATGAGCTCGCCCTTTTCCACCAGCGCCTGACACCACGGCTGCGCCAGCAGATAGGCTGCCTGCCACGGATGCATCGGCACCAGCCAGCGCGTGTCAGTAAAGTGCGAGAGCAACCCTGGCACACTCTGAGCCGCAAAACGCAGCAAACGCGTGCGCAAATTAAGCCCCAGACTTTCCCCAGCTACGTGCGATTTATCTACCGCAAACCAACGCAGCGGAAACCGGGGCGCGAAATCCGGCAGATAGCGGCGTGCTTCGGTTTCGTTAAAAGGCTCATGTGATTTCGGGGCCGGGTGAAACGCATGTCCGACCAGCAGCGCCTGTTCGGCCTGTGCAAAATTAAGCGGCTGCGCGCGCAGCGTATTCCAGTCATGGCGCAGTTCAATCGCCTGCCAGGTGTGACGATGGCTCTCCTGCACGCGGCGTGCAAAGCGCACCAGGACATCGTCGGCAAGCTCGCCTTTCACGGAGGGTTTGGTCAGAATGAGATCAACAAGTGTTGCAAAATCAATCGGTTCGCCGCGGTCTTCATCGTTCATGATCCGCAGCGCCGGGAACCTGTACTGATGGTGTTGCGTGGGAGAGAAATAACGCAGCGGAATGCGAATGGCCTGCGTGTCAGAAAGGGGGACGTGGATCTGCGCCGGTGCCTGCGGCGATGGGCCGGGAAGATGTTGCCAGTCCCGGGTTTCACGCAGCAGAGCGTTGAGAAAACACTGAGCCGCAACGTCGGTAGCGGCGGGGCGGGGCAGAGAAACCATAACAAACACATCCTTTGTTGATAATGATTATCGTTATGATAGGGATTCTATTTACACTGGCAACTATTTTTGCAATATTTGTTTTCAATAATTTCATAAATATCTCACATTTGTTGACATTACATTTACCCGCTTATGGATGCTTCTTCTCATGCCGTACCCGCCCGCCGCACAGGTAAGTCACTCTGGCCGCTGGCGCTGTGCGCGGGACTGCTCGGGATCGGGCAAAATGGTTTGCTGGTGGTGCTGCCCCAGCTGGTGCAGATGACGGGGTTATCGCTCTCTGTCTGGGCCGGTTTGTTGATGTTCGGTTCAATGCTGTTTTTACCAGGCTCCCCCTGGTGGGGACGGCAAACAGAAATCCGGGGCTGTAAATTTGTGGTGGTGGCCGCGCTCGGCGGTTATCTCGCAAGTTTCGGCGTCATGGCGCTGGTCGTCTGGGGAATGGCGCGCGGTATCGTTGGCGTTTCATGGGGGCTTACGGGGCTTATCGTCTCACGCGCGCTTTATGGCATGACGGTTTCCGGCATGGTGCCCGCCGCCCAGACCTGGGCGATGCAGCGCGCCGGTATGGAAAACCGGCTCATGGCGCTGGCCTCTGTCAGTTCCGGCCTGAGCTGCGGGCGTCTTATCGGTCCACCGCTTGCGGCCGCCGCGCTCAGTCTTCATCCGCAAATGCCGCTCTGGCTGATGGCGCTCGCACCGTTTATCGCGCTGCTGCTGGTGGCGCGCCAGCATAACGATCCGCCGCTTGCGCCGGTCGCGCACCAGTCGGCGCGGCTGCGCCTTAATATGCTGCCGTATCTGGCACTGGCGCTGCTGCTGGCTGCCTGTATCAGCCTGATGCAGCTCGGTCTGTCGCCGCATCTGCGCCCGTTGTTTCAGGGCGATCTCGCAACAGTCAGTCATCACGTCGCGCTGCTGTTAAGTCTGGCGGCGGCAAGCACGCTGCTGGCGCAATTTCTGGTGGTAAGGCCACAGCGCCTTGCGCCGCGCGCGCTGTTGTTAAGTGCGGCGGGGCTGATGACCGCCGGCCTGCTTTTGATGATCCTGCCGGGGTTAATATCCTTTTATGCGGGGATTGCGGTGACCTCGTTTGGCGCCGCGATGGCCACGCCGGGCTATCAGGTGCTACTGAATGACAGGCTCACCACCGGCAAAGGCGCAGGCGTTATCGCGACCAGCCACACGCTTGGCTACGGTGCCAGCGCGCTGCTGGTGCCCGTCATTTCGCTCTGGTTTGGCGAACATGCCCTTATTGTCGCTGCCTTTATTATTGCTGCGCTGTTTTTACTCTTCAGCATCGGCGTATGGCGTACCGCCGCGCCGCAGGAGCCCCGCTTATGACCGCCAGTTACCGTATTTTTAATGTGACGCTGCGCCGCCGCGTTGCCGTGACGCCCTCACTGTTGCGCTGCGTGTTTACCGGCCCGGAAATTGCGCATATGAAGCATGAAGCGCCCGATCAGCGGATCAAACTGCTGTTTGCGCGCCCGGATGGCGACACGGCGCAGTTACCGGTGAGCGACAGCTGGTATCAGGATTATCTGGCGCTGCCCCGTGAGCAGCGGCCACTGATGCGCACCTACACCTTGCGCGCGCTGCGCGCAGCCGAATGCGAACTGGATGTGGAGTTTGTTCTGCATGGTGATACCGGCCCCGCTTCGCGCTGGGCCAGCCACGCGAAACCTGGCGATGCGCTGCAAATCGTTGCACCGGATGGCGAGTTCCCGGGCGACAGCGGCGGTTACGAATGGATGGCCGATGATGCGCTCCGCCAGGCCTTGCTGATAGCCGATGAAACGGCGCTGCCCGCCGCGCTCGGCATCCTTGAACAGCTCGCCCGTAAGCCTTCTCCGCCCCGCGTACAGGCCTTTCTGGAAGTGCCGCTGGCGCAGGATGTTCAGCCTCTGCGCTACCCGTTTGCCGATATCCACTGGCTTGCGCGTGAAGACCGCGCCTTACACGGCGAGCGGCTGCTGGAGGCCGTGAAAACGGCTGCCACGCTGCCGGCCTCTGCACTCTCCGCAGTGGATATTACCCAGCCAGAAACCACTGACGACGCGCTTATCTGGCAACGCGCCGGTGGGGCAGGGGCATTTCGCGCCTGGGTCGCGGCTGAGTCTGGTGCCGTGAAACGCCTGCGACATTACCTGACGCGCGAGCGTCAGCTTGATCCGTCCCGCGCCTGTTTTATGGCGTACTGGGCGCGCGGTAAAAGCCACGCGGAATAGGTTTCCTTCAACGCAGAGCGACTCTTTTAACACCTTTTACGCTGTATTTGCCAGTTACAGCCTGGAAGGTGTAAAATAGGGAATACAGCTTATCGTTTGTAACTGAAGATGCGGGTAATAACATGACTACCGTCTATCCACTGAAAACGCTCAGCCAGCTGCGCCCGCTGCTGGTGGGCTTTCGCAAAAACCAGGGACTGACGCAACGCGAAGTGTCCGAACGACTTGGGGTTACGCAGCAAACGTATGCCCGGCTTGAGGCCAACCCTGCCTCGGCAAGCATTGAACGTTTGTTCCGCGTATTTAACGTGCTCGGTATTGAGATGACGCTTAGCGAAATGCAGAAGGATCCCTCCTCTGATATCGCTGCAAGTGACACCTCGCCCGCCCGTCGTGAGGCGTGGTGACGATGCGCCGCACGCCGCGTTTAGCTATCTGGATGAACGGGATCCCGGTCGGCTACTGGGATAAACACCTCGGGGACGATCGGCTGGAATACCTGCCGGAATGGACTGAGGACGCGCAGGGCCGACCGCTGTCTTTGTCGCTGCCGTTCACCCCGGGCAACCAGCCGTATCGCGGCACGCGGGTGCGGGATTACTTCGATAACCTGTTGCCGGACAGCGAAGGCATCCGTCGCCGCCTGGCGATGCGTTACCAGGCGCACAGCCTCGACCCGTTCGATTTGCTGGCGGAACTGGGACGCGACTGCGTTGGCGCCATCCAGCTGCTGCGCGCTGATGAACAGCCGGAAAGCCTGTTTGCCATTCGCGCTCGCCCGCTCTCCACAGTGGATATTGCCGCGATGCTGCGCCATACCGCCCAGGCGTTTCCCGGCCAGCAGGGTGAAGAGGAGACGCTGCGGCTCTCTATCGCAGGCGCACAGGAGAAAACCGCGCTGCTGTGGCACAACGGTCAGTGGTGTCTGCCGGAGGGCAACACGCCCACAACGCATATCTTCAAACTTCCGCTGGGACTGGTGGGCAATATGCAGGCGGATATGCGCACGTCGATTGAAAACGAATGGCTCTGTTCGCAGTTACTGGCCGCGTATGACATTCCCGTCGCACGTACGCAGATGGCGCAGTTTGAAGAGCAAAAAGTGTTGATCGTCGAGCGCTTCGACCGCCGGTTATCGCGTGATAAACAGTGGTGGCTGCGCTTGCCGCAGGAGGATATGTGCCAGGCGCTCGGCGTGTCGCCGCTGCGAAAATACCAGTCTGATGGCGGGCCGGGTATCGGCGATATCATGACTATCCTGAGTCGTTCAGAGCAGGCGCGGGCCGATCGTGCCACTTTCTTCCGCGCGCAGATCGTTTTCTGGATCCTCGCCGCAACAGACGGCCACGCCAAGAACTTCAGCATCGCGCATCTGCCCGGCAATCGTTATCACCTGACGCCGCTTTATGATGTGTTGTCCGCCTGGCCGGTGATTGGGCCGGGGAATAACCAGATTGCATGGCAGAAATGTAAGCTCGCGATGGCGGTGCGGGGCAGCAGCAATTATTACCATCTGAGCCAGATCCGCCGACGCCACTGGCTGCGCCAGGGCGAGCTTGCGGGGCTGTCGCACGCGCAGGTCACCGCGATGGTAGACGCGCTTATCGCCGCGACACCCGATGTTATCGACCGCGTGGCCGCTGCGCTTCCGGCTGGCTTCCCCTTAGCGCTGGCGGAGCAGATTTTTGAGGGCATGCGCCAGCAGTGCGCGCGTCTGGCGAACGCCTGACCTTTCATTCTGTGCCGCGCTGCCCGCGGCATCGTCTCTTCTTTCCCTTCGCGCCTCACCCAGCCTTCCCGGCACTTCTCCGGTAATGGTCTATGATTGTTCACGTATGCCGCCAGGGCCGGGACACTCAGACCATCGTGACATCCCCAGGCAGGAAACCGCCATTCACCGTGGCGGCCTGCACGCGACCGACCCGCTGCGGCACCCGGATCATGCTTACACGTTAACGCTCCTGAGGCGCGCCGCAGGAGCGGAAATTGCGCGATCGCGCCACTGCTCACTTCTGGATTAGACGAGGTAACAGAATGGAATCAACATTCCTGAAAAGTTGGGGTAGCGAATATCTGGCGAACGGCGCCGTTCGCTTTCGTCTCTGGGCGACCGGGCAGCAGAGCGTGACGCTCCGGCTTGCGGGCCAGGAGACTGCAATGACGCCGACAGCCGATGGCTGGTTTGAACTGGAAATGCCAGGCGTTACGCCCGGAACAGAATACAGCTTTGTACTGGCCGACGGGATGACGGTGCCGGATCCGGCATCGCGCGCCCAGAAGGCGGACGTCAACGGCCCGTCGCTGGTCGTTGATCCCACCGCCTATGACTGGAAGAACACGGACTGGCAGGGCCGCCCGTGGGAAGAGACCGTCGTGTATGAGATGCACATTGGCACTTTCACACCGGAAGGCACCTTCCGCGCGGCTATCGACAAGCTGCCGTACCTGGCGCAGCTTGGCGTTACGATGCTGGAAGTGCTGCCGGTGTCGCAGTTTGGCGGCAATCGCGGCTGGGGATACGACGGCGTGTTGCTTTACGCACCGCACTCCGCCTACGGCACGCCGGATGATTTCAAAGCATTTATCGATGCCGCCCACGGGCATGGGCTTTCTGTCGTGCTGGATATTGTGCTCAACCATTTTGGCCCGGAGGGCAACTATCTGCCGCTGCTGGCCCCGGATTTCTTCCACAAAGAACGGATGACACCGTGGGGCAACGGCATCGCCTATGATATCGACGCCGCGCGCCGCTATATCGTGGAAGCGCCGCTCTACTGGCTGAAAGAGTACCGCCTCGACGGGCTGCGCTTTGACGCAATCGATCAGATTGAAGACACGTCGCCAAAACATGCGCTGATTGAGATTGCCGAGCGCATCCGCGCGGAAATCACCGACCGACCGGCACATCTCACCACGGAGGACAGCCGCAACGTTATCTTCCTGCATCCGCGTAACCCGGACGGCAGCGCACCGCTGTTCACCGGCGAGTGGAACGACGATTTTCATAATGCGGTACATGTGTTTGCTACTGGCGAAACGCAGGCGTATTACCAGGATTTTGCCGACGCGCCGGAAAAACGCGTCGCTCGCGTGCTGGCGGAAGGCTTCGCCTATCAGGGCGAAGTGTCGCCCCAGAGCGGCAAGCCGCGCGGGGTGGACAGCACCTGTCAGCCGCCCGTCGCCTTCGTCGATTTTATCCAGAATCACGATCAGGTTGGTAACCGCGCCTGGGGCGAGCGGCTGATCGAGCTTGCAGGCGGCAATCGCACAAAGGCATTGCTGGCGACGCTCTTGCTTTCGCCGCATATCCCGCTGCTTTTTATGGGCGAGGAGTACGGCGAAACCAACCCGTTCCTGTTCTTTACCGACTTCCACGGTGATCTTGCCAAAGCCGTGCGGGAAGGGCGTGCGCGTGAATTTGAAGGCCACGGCGACTATGAAGGCGAGGGCGTACCGGACCCGAATTCGCAACAGACCTTCGAGATGTCGAAGCTCGACTGGCAGAAGCCTGAAAGCGAAGAGGGGAGGGTGTGGCTGAGCCTCACCCGCGAACTACTGACGCTGCGCCGTGAACATCTCGTCCCGCTGCTCGCGACCGCGGGCGGCCATAGCGGCCGGGTGGTGGAAACCGCGCCGGGTTTTGTGGCAGTAAGCTGGACATTCCCGAAAGGCACGCTGTCGCTCGCGCTAAATATTAGCGCGCGCGCGCATGCGCTGCCTGAACTGCCGGGTGAAACTCTGTTCGCGTGGCCGCAGGCCAGCGCCGATGTGCCGCCAGACGGCATTCACGTTCGCCTGGCAAAAGGAGACGCGTCATGAGCATTCCAGCCTCCACCTACCGTATTCAGTTTCGCAACGGCATGACCTTCGACCGCGCGGCTGGTCTGGTGCCTTATCTGAAACGGCTCGGCATCAGCCATCTTTACGCCTCGCCGGTGTTTACCGCGACCACTGGCTCGACCCATGGCTATGACGTGACCGACGCTAATGAGATTGAACCCACGATTGGCGGGCGCGAGGGCTTTGACCGTATGGTGAAAGCCCTCAAAGACGCCGGGCTGGGGCTGATTCTCGATATTGTGCCGAACCACATGGCGGCGTCGCTGGAAAACCCGTGGTGGCGCGATGTCATTGAACACGGCGCAAACAGCCGCTACGCGCGCCATTTCGATATCGACTGGACGCGCCGCCTGACGCTGCCGTTCCTCGGCGACACGTTCGAAACGGTACTGGAAAACGGCGAGATAACCGTTAAGCCGGACCCGGGCACCGGCAAACCGGCGCTGGCGTATTACGACAGTTATTACCCGCTTAACCCGGAAACCTGGCAGGGGCGCGAGGCGCAGGTGCTGGCCGTTACCGATAAACAGGCCATCGCTGCGCTGCATGACCGCCAGCCGTACCAGTTGATTTCCTGGCGCGACGCGCCGCGCTCGCTCTCGTATCGCCGCTTTTTTGAAATCACCGGCCTTGCGGGCGTGCGCGTCGAAGATGACGCCGTGTTTGATGACAGCCACCGGCTGATCCTCGACCTGGTGCATTCCGGCGCGGTGGACGGGCTGCGGGTGGATCACGTGGACGGGCTCGCCGATCCGAAAGCGTATCTGGAGCGGCTGCGCGAAAAAGCCGGGCCGGATTGCTATATCACCGTCGAGAAAATCCTCGGCAAAGGCGAGCAGATCCCGCAGGACTGGCCGATTTCCGGCACGACCGGCTATGAGTTTATCGCCGCGCTTTCGGATGTGCTGGTGGATGACGCGAAGCTCGACGATCTCAGCAAGGCGTATCACGACGTGGTTGGCCAGGAAGTGGATATGCGCGCCGAGTTGCGCGACGCCAAGCTGCTGATGGCTGACCGTAATTTTGAAGGCGAATTCACCACGCTGCTGCGGCTCGCCACGGGCATCGCGCAGGCCGAAGGCGTCACGCTGGAGGAGCCGCTGCTGCGCGGCGCGCTGCGCGAGTTGCTGGTGGCTTTCCCGGTTTATCGCACCTACGGCACCGCGCAGGGACTGACGCCTGCCGACAGCGCGCTGCTGCAGAAAATCGTGGCGAAAGTGCAGGCAAGCGATCACGCGCCGGATCCGGCCGCGCTCGGGTTCCTCGCCGATGTGCTCGCGGGCACGCTTTCGTCGGCCTCGCAGGATGATGCCGCCACCTTCCGCACCCGTTTTCAGCAGCTGACTGGCCCGCTGATGGCAAAATCGGTGGAAGACACGCTGTTTTTCCGCCAGAACATGCAGCTCGCGCTGAACGAAGTGGGCGCCGAGCCGCTGCCGCGCACCTACTCGGCGGATCGCTTTCATAAAGAGATGAAACTGCGCCTGCAACATCAGCCGGACGCGCTTACCAGCACGTCAACCCATGACACCAAACGTGGCGAAGACGCCCGCGCGCGGCTCTATGCGCTGACCGAAGCGCCGCTGTTTTATGCAGAATGCGTCGCCCGCTGGCGTCAGCTCAACCAGACCAAAGTGGTGTTCCTGAACGACGGCACTGCGCCGAAGGGCGTCGATACCTGGATGCTCTATCAGGCGCTGGCGGGCGTCTGGCCCGCGACGCTGAAGCCGGATGATGAAGCCGGGCTGAAAGCGCTGGAAACGCGCTTCCTGGGGTTCGTGGAAAAAGCGCTGCGCGAAGCGAAACTGCGCACCGACTGGGCAGACACCAACGACGCCTATGAAAAAGCGGTGCTGGATTACGCCAGCCATATGCTGTCGCCCGACAATCACGATTTCCTGCACGATTTCCACGACGCGCTGCAACCGTTTATCCGCGCGGGCCTGGTCAACAGCCTCACCCAGACGGCGCTCAAGCTGACCGCGCCGGGCGTGCCGGACATCTACCAGGGTAGCGAAGCGCTCAACTTCAGCCTGGTCGACCCGGATAACCGCCGCGAGCCGGATTTTATCGCGCTCGACAGCATGCTGGCTCCGCAGGCGAATCTCGCTGCCACGTCGCAGGACTGGCTCAGCGGACGGCTGAAACAGCATCTTATCGCCCGCGTGCTGCGCCTGCGCCAGCAGAACCCGGCGCTGTTCCGCCACGGCGACTATCTGCCGCTGCACGCCGAAGGCGAGTTCGACAGTAATGTGATTGCCTATGCCCGTACCCACGGCGGCGACGCGCTCATCGTCATCGCTCCGCGCCTGATGTTCACGGCGCTGTATGAAAGCGCGTCGCTGCCGGCCAGCGCTCGCTGGCACGACACGCATATCGCACTGCCGCCGGCGCTGGCTCAGCGTCGCTGGCGTAACGTACTGACCGGCGAGACGATAGCGCTGACCGATCAGATAAACCTGGAGACCGCCGACGGCTGTTCGTCCGTGATCCTGATAACCGACTGATTCCATGCAAATAAACATCATGAATCGTGGTAGTCCTGAAAATTTACTGCCTGGATGGAGAGGGAAATATGTCAAACGGTAAGGCTTTTGAAATCACGGCGGGATGCAGTTATCCCCTCGGCGCAAACTATGACGGCGAGGGGGTGAACTTCGCGATTTTCTCGGCGCATGCGGAGCGCGTCGAACTCTGCCTTTACGATCCGAGCGGCAAAAATGAAATCGCCCGCCTGACGCTGCCGGAGTATACGCATGAAGTCTGGCACGGCTACGTGCCGGGCCTGCAACCGGGGGCGCTGTACGGCTATCGCGTACACGGGCCTTACGATCCGCAGAACGGTCATCGTTTTAACCCGAACAAGCTGCTGGTGGACCCGTATGCACGCGAGCTTGCCGGAAATATCGAATGGAACGAGGCGCATTTTGCCTACGACCTGCTGCATGAAGATAAAGACCTGACGTTTGACGAGCGCGACAGCGCGCCCTATATGCCAAAGTGCCGCGTTATCGATCCGAATGAATTCGACTGGCATGATCAGAACCGGCCTTCCATCGTCTGGCCGCACGCGGTGGTCTATGAGACGCATGTGAAAGGCTTCACCCAGCTTAACCCGGCCGTACCGCCGGAGATGCGCGGCACCTATGACGGCATGGCGCACAAGGCGTCGGTGGATTACATAAAGAGCCTCGGCATCACCTCCGTCGAACTGCTGCCGGTACACTGGTTCCCGGACGATCAGCATCTGCTCGACAAGGGCCTGAAAAATTTCTGGGGCTATAACTCGCTGGGTTTCTTCGCGCCCGCGTCGCGCTATTTCGGCCCGCGCGGCATTCAGGGGTTCCGCGATATGGTGCGCGCCTACCATGACGCTGGCATCGAGGTGATTCTGGATGTGGTCTATAACCACACCGCCGAAGGGAACGAGCTTGGCCCGACGCTCTCGTTTAAAGGCATCGACAACTTCTCTTACTACCGCACCATGCCGGATCAGCACCGTTACTACATCAACGATACCGGTACCGGCAACACGGTAAATACCTCGCATCCGCGCGTGTTGCAGATGGTAATGGATTCTCTGCGTTACTGGGCAGAATCGATGCATATAGACGGTTTTCGCTTCGATCTCGGCACTATCCTCGGGCGCGAGCCGGAGGGCTTCGACCAGCGCGGCGGCTTCTTTGACGCCATCATGCAGGATCCGGTGCTCTCGAAGGTGAAGCTTATCGGCGAGCCGTGGGACATCGGCCCCGGCGGCTATCAGGTGGGCGGCTTCCCGCCGGGCTGGGCGGAGTGGAACGACAAATACCGCGATACGGTGCGCGAATACTGGAAGGGCGATAACGTCTCGACCGATTTCGCCGCGCGCCTGCTCGGCTCCGGCGACCTCTACGATCAACGCGGGCGCAGGCCGTGGGCGAGCGTGAACTTTATCACCGCGCACGACGGCTTCACGCTGAACGATCTGGTTTCTTACAACGACAAACACAACGAGGACAACGGCGAGGACAACAACGACGGCCATAACGATAACCGTTCGTACAATTACGGCGCGGAAGGGCCGACCGACGATGAAGGCATCAACGCGGTGCGCGAACGTCAGAAGCGCAACTTCCTCGCCACGCTCCTGTTCTCTCACGGTACGCCGATGCTGCTGGCGGGCGACGAGTTTGGCCGCAGCCAGATGGGCAATAATAACGGCTACTGTCAGGACAGCGAGATCTCCTGGGTACACTGGGAAAATCTGCCGGAAAGCGCCGAAGCGCTGCGCGAATTTACCCGCCGGGTGATTGCGCTGCGCGCGCAACAGCCGCTGCTGCGCCGGGAAAACTGGCGCGACGGCATGGTTATCGAGTGGTTCAACGCAGGCGGCGGCTATCAGCAGCCGGAGCAGTGGGACGAGGGCTCGACGCTCGGCGTCTATATCGGCAGGCCGGATCTGGAAACCGAAGAGGGGATCTGGCACGACGTGCTGATGCTGTTCAACCCGTTTGAAGGCAACGTGCCGTTCCGCATTCCGCAATTTGGCGAAGGCGGCTGGGTGCTGGAGCTGACGACCTCTGAGACCGCGAACGAAGGGATTGTTATCACCAAAGAGAAGGATTTCGAACTGGAAGGGCGCAGCATCGCGCTGTTCCGCCGTCCGTAACGCGTGCCATCACACGCATCAGCGGCGCAGGGCTCGGGCTCTGCGCCGTTTTTTATGGCGCGTTAAAACGCGACGTTCATACGCGCCATGATGGTCTGGGCGCGTGAGCCCCGGTCATCCAGCCCCAGCGTGCCCTGATAGGCGATGCCCGGCGTGACGCCGTTCGGCAGTTGCACATCAAGCCCGGCGCCCAGCGACAGCGACTGACGGTTTTGTTCATACAGCGACATACGCCAGGTGTCGTTGCCGACATCCGCGTAACCGACCCGCGCGCTGCCGGTGTCATTCATCAGACGCGAATACTCCACGCGGCTTTGCAGGCGTACCGCGCCCCAGGTCACCGGTACGCGGCGTTCAGCGCGCAGGCCCGCGCTGCCTGTGACTTGCGAAAAGCGCTGCGGCGCGAAGGCGAGGTTATACATGCCCGCGTCCGATTCGGTGTAGCCCTCAAGGCGGGTCTGCGACACCTGCACACGGCCATACGGCGAGACGAGACTCTGCGGCGAGCGGAATTCGTAGCCGGAGGCCAGCGCGCCGAAGAACTGGCGTCCGCCGCGGCTGCCGCGCGCGACGGCATCCGTTTCGCTCACGTCGCGTTTGCTGTCGAAATCAAGACGACTGTAGCCCAGCAACCCGTCGACGAACACGGCGTTCGGATGATAGCTCGCGTACAGCGCCGTGCTCATCGACTGACCATTGCTGCGGGTGCCGGTATCGCCGATATCGCTGACGTCGCGCCCGAAACCGAGGCCGACGCCAGCGGTAAAGCCCGGCGTGAAACGGTAATCCACGCCGGTGCTGACGCCCACCAGCGTATGGCTTAAGCGCATCGTGCTGTCTTTATCACGTCCGAAATCGACATAGCCGCCGGTCCACCAGGAGAGGCGCTGGCCCGGCGTCGGTGTGCCGAACGGCAGTGCGGGCGGCAGTCTGTCCTGCGCGTCCTGCTGCGCCTGCTGTTGCAGCGCCGCGTTCCAGAGATCGGTATCCAGCCCGCGTTCCGCGCGCGATGTCGGCAGCGCGAAGTGGACGCCGTTAAGGCTTGCGGGCACATCCTCGCTGCTGTGCAGCTGCTCCAGACGATCGCTGAAGTTGCGGATCTGCGCGCGGGCGAAGTTTTGCGCGGCCTGGTACTGCGCGCTGACGGTGCCCGCGACGTTAACGTCTTTCGAGGGATCGGGACGGGAGGCGATGGTAAGCGTAATGGTGGCAGGCGACGTGACGCCTGCGGCGCTTAACAGCACATAGCGCAGCGCGACCGTTCCGCTCGCCTGCGGCGCGGCGTTAAAGGTGAGCTGGTAATCTTCGCCGACCGCGTCAATGGCGGCGGTGCCCTGGCGTTTATCCGGCTGCGCCAGCAGACGCGCGCCGGTGAACGGGCCGCCGGAAGCGCCGCGCGTGAGCGAGACGCGGGTCACGCGCCCGGCAGAGAGCGACGCGCTCTGATCCGCCGCCTGCGCGGCGGCGGCCTTGACCTGTAACGTGTAGGCGGCCTGTACCGCGACGCCGTTCGCGTCGGTGGCGGTTAACGTGAACGCGCTGCTGCCCGCCGTCGTCGGCGTACCCTTCAGGCTGCCGTCTGAGAAGGTCAGCCCGGCCGGAAGCGCGCCGCTCAGCTGCCAGCGGTACGGCGCCGTGCCGCCGCTCACCGCGAACGTCTGCGACCAGGCGCTGCCGGTGGTGCCAGCCGGGAGCGCGCCCGCGGCAGGGGTGACGGTGAGCGTCACGCCCGGCGTCACGGCTCCCACCACCAGCGTATAGCTGGCGGTCGCGGAAACGTTGCCTGCCTCCTTCACGGTGACGGAAAACGTAAAGCTGCCCGCGGTAGTCGGCGTGCCGGAAAGCGCGCCGGTGGCGGCGTTAAGCGAAATGCCCGCAGGCAGGCCGTGCGCGGTCCAGGTGTAAGGGGCGCTGCCGCCCGTGGCTGACAGCGTCTGCGACCAGGCACTGCCCATTGTGGCGGGCGGGAGCGCGCCGCTGGCGGGTGCGATAGTCAGCGTCGTCGGTGCGAGGATGGAGAGCGAGACCGTGGCATCCGCCGAGTCGCCCGCGCTGTTGCTGGCGTGGTAAACAAAGGTGTCGCTGCCGGTATATCCCGAGAGCGGCGTATAGGTGACGGACAGGCCGGAGACCGCAACGACGCCATGCGAGGGCGGGGTGACAAGACTGACTGAGGTCGCGGCTCCGCCGGAGAGCGCAAGCGTCACCGGGTTCGCGTTGCTGTTGGCCGCCACCTGCGCGGTGACATTGCCAGCCACCGGACGCTGTTCGTTGCGCTGGACGATGACATTATAGGTTTTCGGCGTGCCATCTTCGGCGGTGACGATGATCCCGATGTTATTGGCCCCCACGCTCAGGGTAATCGCCTGCGAGGCGGAGCCTGACGCGACCGGGCTGCCGTTGACGGTCACGGTGGCGGCGGCGTGGGCGGTGACGGGCGTCAGCGTGACGGAGGAAACCGCATAATCGACCGTGGCGTGGTAACTGGTGGCCGCCGCGCTAAAGGTCGGGGAGAGCGCGCCGCCGGAAAAAGAGAGCCCGCTGAGGGTGGCATCGGAAGAGCGCGTGACGGCGGCGCTACAGGAGACAGTGACCGGGCTGATAAAGCCGTTTGCGGTCTTCACCGACATATAAAGCCCGCTGGCGGTGAGCTGCGCGCCCGTAAGCGAGGTGCTGAAGCTGCCGGCGTTGCCGTCTGAGCTGTAATGCACAAGATAATGCTGTGAAAAGTCGCGGGAGTGCAGAAGGACCACATCGGCGGTCATCGGCGTGCCGCCCGCGCCCGCGCCGCTGTCGGTAAACGAAACGGTCACGCTCTCATCGGCGTTAAACGCGCTGGCGTTGTAACTGCTGGTGCCCGCGCTCACCGGGCTTGCGGCATTCAGCGCCGTACAGGCGGTGGAGAGCGCGCGGGCGGGAGAAACCGTCATCATGAACAGCACGACGAGAACAAAGCAAAAACATACGGCCTTAAGCAGCCCTGAAACGCGACGCGCCATCATTCACCCGGTCTAAAATTAGGACAGTATCTGGATTGTTACGCAGCGTAACATTCTGCGGGTAACGCTGATGGGCCGATATAAGCGGGTTTTCGGGGATAATTAGCGGCGTAGCGGCGACGCGATTACTCCGCCGGGGTGTCTTTGGTCTTCTTCATGCGCGGATCGTCCGAGGGCACCGTAAACAGCGGCTGGTATTTCAGCCCGGTGATCGTGTTCTTTTCCTGAGTGGGGGTGCGGCTGAACGGCCAGTAGATCAGCAGATCGGAAATCAGCTCGAGCAGATAATGCATACACCCTCCGGCGGTGAATGTTTGCTTCATCATACCGCAATATGGCGTTCACAGGTAATGCGCCACCGCGCTTGACCCATGACAAGGCGGCACGGCGGCGAGCTTTCTTATAATCACGCCCTCAATCCTTCACTGGTGTGATGACATGGCGTACCAACTTAATCTGAACTGGCCGGCGTTCTTAGAAACATACTGGCAGAAAAAACCTGTGGTGCTGAAGCAGGCGTTTGCGAATTTTATCGACCCGATAACGCCGGACGAACTGGCGGGGATCGCGATGGAGCCGGAAGTGGACAGCCGCCTCGTGAGCCACAGCAACGGCAAGTGGCACGCCAGCAATGGCCCGTTTGAACATTTCGACGGGCTCGGCGAGACCGGCTGGTCGCTGCTGGCGCAGGCGGTGAACCACTGGCATATGCCGTCCGCTGAGCTGGTGCGTCCCTTCCGCGTGCTGCCGGACTGGCGGCTGGACGATTTAATGATTTCGTTTTCCGTGCCGGGCGGCGGCGTGGGGCCGCATATCGATCAGTATGACGTGTTTATTATTCAGGGGATGGGCCGACGCCGCTGGCGCGTGGGCAATAAGCTGCCGATGCGTCAGTTCTGCCCGCATCCGGCGTTGCTGCATGTCGATCCGTTCGAGCCGATTATCGATGAAGACCTGGCGCCGGGCGATATTCTCTACATCCCGCCCGGTTTCCCGCACGACGGTTTTACCCATGAGACGGCGCTGAACTACTCCGTCGGCTTTCGCGGGCCGAATGGCCGCGATTTGATCAGCAGCTTTGCGGATTATGCGCTGGAAAACGATCTGGGCGGCGAGCACTACAGCGACCCGGATCTCACCTGTCGCGAGCATCCGGGCCGCGTGGAGACGCACGAGCTCGACCGCCTGCGCGACATGATGCTGTCCATGATTAATCAGCCGGAGGATTTCAGGCAGTGGTTCGGTTCGTTTGTCACCACGCCGCGCCACGAGCTGGACATCGCAGCCGCCGAGCCGCCCTATACCGCGCAGGAAGTGCGCGACGCCCTGAAAGGCGGCGAAACGCTGTCGCGCCTGAGCGGGCTGCGGGCGCTGAACGTCGGCGGAAGTTTCTTCATTAACAGCGAACGGCTGGAAACTGTCGATCCGCGCGCGGCGGATGCGCTGTGCCGTTTTACCGAACTCGGCCAGCGTGAGCTTGGCGATGCGCTGGATAACCCGGCGTTTGTTGAAGAACTCACCGGGCTTGTGAATCAGGGCTACTGGTATTTCGACGAGTAATAACAATGACGGCTTTCGCCGCTGACGAAAGCCGTTTTTAGCTATTAACGTCGCGTTGATTAATGACATTATCCCGCCAGCGATTACCGCGCCCGGGCTTATTCTGGCGCGTCTTAAGCACCGTTTTTTAATGCGGGTGGCCGAGGCTAAACGCACTGTCAACCGCCGGGCGTAAAGCGTTTACTTTGCCATGCCCGGCATTATACTGCGGGAAAATTCCAGAGGAGATCTCACCCTGAACAGCGACACGCGATTTTATTAACCGGCAAACCCGCGACGACGCTCTCGCTGTTTGCCTGTCACGGCGGGCAGCAACGCACTTTTCTTCTGATTGCACCCCGAGCTTTTATTCCTGTTGTTATTAAGGAGTGCTTACCCATGTTTTTCTTTCACACCGCCCTGTTCCCTCCGCCTTTACAGTAATTCCTTTTTTTAATTAACACCGTTTAAGTACGCCTTTTTCTTTTTAAAGGTGAAATGGCGTGCGCCTTTGAAATTATGGTGGTGAGATGCGCCCGCGTTTCGTCACGCCTGAAATACAGGTGCCGGTATGGCAAAGCTCAATCAAAAAAAACGTAACCAGGCCGCGAAAAATAAAGCGGACGTTTTCTGCATCGAAACGGCGTCAGCAGAATGTGCGGAACAGACATTAGCGCGGCTGCAGAGCGACGCGAGAGGATTAACTGCGCAGGAGGCCTGCGCGCGTCTTAAAACCTGCGGCCCCAACGAGGTGGCGCATGACAACGCGCCGCCCGCGCTGGTGCAGTTGCTCCAGGCGTTTAACAATCCGTTTATTTATGTACTGATGGCGCTGGCGCTCATCAGTTTTGTCACCGACTACGTGTATCCGCTGCGGGCCGGGCAGGAAACCGACCTGACCGGCGTGACTATCATCGTGACGATGGTGCTCCTGAGCGGCCTGCTGCGTTTCTGGCAGGAGTTTCGCACCAACAAGGCGGCGCAGACGCTGAAAGCGATGGTGCGTACCACCGCGACCGTGTTACGCCGTCCAGGCCATGATGAGGAGAGCGAAAAACAGGTGATTGCGGTCGAGGCGCTGGTGCCGGGCGATATCGTACTGCTCTCGGCAGGGGATCGGGTTCCGGCGGATCTGCGGCTGCTGGCATCGCGCGATCTCTTTATCAGTCAGGCGATACTGAGCGGCGAATCCCTGCCGGTGGAGAAATATGACATCACCGCTGACGTACAGGGCAAAGGCGCGTCGTCTGCGCAGCGCCCGGCGGCGGACGTGAATCTTCCCGACCGTAGCAATATCTGCCTCATGGGCACCAGCGTGGCGAGCGGCACTGCGCGCGGCGTCGTGGTGGCGACCGGCCCGCAAACCTGGCTGGGCTCCCTTGCCCGATCCCTTGAGGGCCGCCCGCAGACGGCGTTTGATAAAGGCGTAAATAGCGTCAGCGGGCTGCTGATCCGCTTTATGCTGGTGATGGTGCCGGTGGTACTGCTGATTAATGGCTTCACCAAAGGCGACTGGACAGACGCGACGTTTTTCGCGCTGGCGGTCGCCGTCGGGCTGACGCCGGAAATGCTGCCGATGATTGTCAGCTCGAACCTGGCGAAAGGCGCGATTGTGATGGCGCGTCGCAAGGTCATTGTGAAGCGCATTAACGCCATTCAGAACGTCGGGGCGATGGATGTCCTGTGTACCGATAAAACCGGCACGCTCACCCAGGATACTATCGCGCTCGAAGGGTATCTGGACGCTGAGGGCCGGGAGAGTCTCGCGGTGCTCTCGCTTGCCTGGCTTAACAGCGCCAGTCTGAGCGGCACAACCAACCTGATGGACAGGGCGGTGCTGGCGTGCGGGCAGGAAAAACTGCCAGCCGCCGGGCGCGCTGACGCTTTCAACATTGACGAGCTGCCCTTTGATTTCGCGCGCCGTCGCGTCTCTGTGGTGGTGGAGCGCTATGGAGAGCGTCAGCAAACGCTTATCTGCAAAGGCGCGGTGGAGGAGATGCTCTCGGTCTCGACGCATATCCGCAAAAGCGACGCTGTGTATGCGCTTGATGAGGCGCGCCGCGACGCGTTTGTGCGCTTAACCCGCGACTACCATGCCCGGGGCCTGCGGGTGCTGGTGGTGGCGACGCGGGTGCTCCCGGAAGCGGGCCTGGGCCAGCCGCTGAGTGAGGCTGACGAAAACGGGCTCATTATCGAAGGCGTACTGACGTTTCTCGATCCGCCAAAAGAGAGCGCCGCGCACGCCATCGCCGCGCTTCAGGAGCATGGCGTAACGGTAAAAGTGCTGACCGGCGATCATCCACTCGTGGCCGCCCGCATCTGCGAGCAGGTCGGCATCGATAATCGCGTCATGCTGACCGGCAATGAGATTGCGGCGATGGACGATGCGCGGCTCGCTGACGCGGTGCAGACGTGCGCAATCTTCGCGAAGCTGACGCCGCTGCAAAAGTCGCGCATTCTGAAGGCGCTTCAGCGCAACGGGCACACGGTGGGGTTTCTCGGCGACGGCATTAACGATGCGCCGGCGCTGCACGACGCGGATGTGGGCATCTCCGTCGACAGCGCGGCGGATATCGCGAAGGAAGCATCGGACATTATCCTGCTGGAAAAAGATCTGCGGGTACTGGAGGAGGGCGTCATCACCGGGCGCGAGACGTTCGGCAATATCCTCAAATACCTGAACATGACCGCCAGCTCCAACTTCGGCAATGTCTTTTCAGTGCTGGTGGCAAGCGCGTTTTTGCCGTTCCTGCCGATGCTCGCTATTCATCTGCTGGTGCAGAATCTGATGTACGACATCTCGCAGCTCTCTCTGCCGTGGGATCGCATGGATAACGCGTTTTTGCGGCAGCCGCGTAAATGGGACGCGCCCAATATCCGGTGCTTTATGCTGTGGATTGGCCCCACGTCGTCGCTGTTTGATATCGCGACCTTTGCGGTGATGTGGTTTGTCTTCGCAGCCAATACGCCCGCGATGCAGTCGCTGTTTCATTCCGGCTGGTTCGTCGAAGGGCTGCTGTCACAGACGCTGGTGGTGCATATGCTGCGCACCCGCAACATCCCGTTTATCCAGAGCCGCGCCGCGTTACCGGTGCTGGTGACGACGTTTATCGTGATGGCGGTGGGTGTGGCGATCCCGTTTTCGCCGCTCGGGCACTGGATTGGCCTGGTACCGCTGCCGCTGGCCTATTTTCCGTGGCTGGCCGGTATTCTGTTGGCCTATTGTGTGGTCACACAGCTGATGAAACGGTTTTATATCCGCCGGTTCGGCCAGTGGTTCTGAGCGAAAATCTCTGCTGCAAAACAAAGGGGCCGTCGCCCCTTTTTGACTTCCGTGCGCCGAGTCGCTGCGTTTATTTACGGTTTTTTCCCCGCCGGCTTCGAATTTAACGCCCGATTTCTATATGATGCGGCCCCTGTTGCGGCGCGGATCTCGCGCGTTGTTAACCGTCAGGGCCTGACAGACGGGCATGACGTGTTCTTTAATTCACCAACCTTAAGTATAAAAAAATGACGATATCAACCACCACGGACAGCGGCCTGCCAGCTCGTACCGGCTGGACATTCAGAGACACGCTCTGGATGCTGGGCGTGTACGGCGCCACGGTTGGCGCAGGAACCCTCTTTCTTCCTGTCGAAATCGGCACGCGCGGCCCGCTGGTTTTTCTTCTTCTGCTGGTGCTGAGTTTGCCGCTCTCGCTGGTGCCGCATGTGCTTATCTGCCGCGTCTTTATGCGCGATAACCGCACCGATGACGATGCGCTGCCGCTGTTTGGCGCGTTTTTCGGCGCGAAGGGGCGCGACGCCATCCGGATTTTCTTCTGCGTCGCGCACTTCCCGGTGACGCTGGTTTACGCCATCTCGCTGGTTAACGCGCTGACGGATTATCTTGTGAACCGTTTGCAGGTGGCCCACGTTAACCGGGCGCTGCTGGCGTTTATCGTGGTGGCGGCGCTCTTTCTGGTGCTGAGTAAAGGGCGCGATAAAGTGGTCAGCGCGATGGGCGCGCTGGCGCTGCCGTTTGCGCTGTCGCTGTTGCTGATAGCCATCATTCAGATTCCTGCATGGCGCCTTTCGAACGTCACGATGCCGCTGATTCCTGCCGGAGAGCCCGCGGGCGAGGCGTTTAAAAATATCTGGCTGACGCTGCCGCTTATCTCATTTGCGCTTTGTTCCGCCCCGCTGATTGCGCCGCTGGCGTCGTACTATCGCGAAGAGGGCCACGGCGGCGAAGCGAAGTCGGTACGGGTGGTGCGCGTGGCCTATGCGCTGATTATCTTCAGCATTATTTTCTTCGTGCTGAGCTGCCTGCTGGCGAACCCGCCTGCGACGTTCATGCGAGCGAAAGCGGAAAACCTCAACATGCTTTCGGTGATGCAGAGCCAGGGTGGGCTGGATCTGCTGTTTACCCTCGCGCCGTTTATCGCGATGGTAGGGATGACCAAATCATTCCTGGGGGTGTGCCTGCCGGTCGCGGAAACCATGACCACGCTGGCTGCCGGGCGCGGTGCACGCAAACAGGCGAAAACCGTCGCGTTTCTGGCGATGTTCGCGGTGACGTTCGCCGTGGTCTACGTCAATCCGGACGTCATCACGCTGATTGAAACTGTCTGCGGCCCGCTGACCGCCATCTTCCTGTTTTTGATACCCGCGTACCTGATTTACACCCGTGACGCGCTGCGCGCCCTGCGCGGCCCTACGGCTATCATCGTGGCAACCGGCGGTGCGCTGACCGTTTCTGCGCTGCTGTACAGTCTGTTCTGAGCATGACACGGGTTTAACACCCACCCCGCTCCGGCGGGGTTTTTACTGCCTGCGATCCACCGCCTTGCATTTAACGCATGTCCGCATTCATGGGTTGCTGTGCCCTGTCGCAGGAAAGGCATAACCTACAGCGCCTGAAAAAATAACCGGACAACTTACCTCTTTACCCACGCAATTAATACTCAGGAAAATCTTAATTCAGCACCTGGCCAGAAACGGAATAACTTATTTATCGATAAATATTTCGGCAGTTGACGCCTTTAAGATTTTTGCCTATCTTCACGCTTAAACAAATGTTAGCAGTGCTTAACTTTCAATTCCGCCCGGCGCTGCAGGTGCCGCTCTCCTGCCAGGATTTAAACGCCTGCCAGGATATTCAGAAATAAAACGGGGTTTTAACAAGAAGCTATCAAAAACGTAACGCTCAGAAACTACGCGGAAAAGGCCGGGATGAAATAGAGCCCCGGCTTCTGGTGCGGCGCGCCCGTAAACTGACGCCATTATTATTTTGTTGCCCCTTAAACTGCAGCGGATTAACGCCTTATTCAGCGATGAATGAGGGCGGAATTATTACATTCGTAATTAAACGCTATAGGAAAATAACATGACACAACCCACCCATCTGTTCACGATTGAAAACCATCAGGACAGAAAAGCGTTCTATTCTCAGTTAAAAGAGCACGGCATTCATGCGAGCGATCTGATGAACATGCTCGCGGCAGGAAACATTCCTGACGTGCTCTACCGGGAATCAGAAATTTTATCTGCACTGGCGATTTTATCGTGCCGGAATACCAATAGCCTGGTGGTGTCCGGAAACGAAGGCGTCGGGAAATCCTGTTTTGTCCGTAATCTTTCCCGTTATCTGTTACAGGTTCAGCCAGACTGTCATCTGGCCGAAATAAATCTGGTGTCGTTGTCAGCAGGTAATACCAGTGCAGCGGAAATGGAAAAGAAACTGGCGCTGGCGACGGAGCTGGCCGCCAGGCATAAAGTGATCCTTTATCTGGACGGCACGCACGCTTTTGCCCATGAAAATGGCCAGCCGTCGCCCGGTATGCAGGTGCTGACGGCGCTTAAGCCGTATCTGATGACGCCGTTCCGCTGCATTATTTCCGCCCCCTGCGAGGCGATGGAACAGCTGAAAAATGACGCCGCGTATAAAAAACGTTTCCGCTTTATGACGCTCTGTTCCCTGAATGACACCCAAAAGAGAAATGTTATTTTAAATCGTTTCGGTAATACGCCTTTCATTGAAGACGCGCTGGCGCAATCCGGCGGTGAATCACGCGAACTGCACCAGTTAATTGAAAACATTGATTATCTGCAGGCACTTGAGCGCGTTAAATCAAGGCTCGCGTTCACTGAATCCTGATCCGTTCCTGTGCGCAATACCGGCAAATTTTATGGCGTAACGTTACCCGTATCACATTACGCCTTAAGATTTAACTTACGCCTTAAGTTTGCCTTAAGGTTGTGTCGGTAAGATAGCGGTAACAGGAAAAAGGCGCTTGTTGTCTGATATTCTGCTTACGGGCTGCCACGATGTCGGGCAGCCCGCTTTTTTTCCGTTCTGCGTAATATTCCCTTCCTGTTGATCTCACTCGATAAATCCGTCTCGTTAATCCTGTCCTGCCGTTGATGAAAAAAATTTAATTAAGGGAATGCATAAGACTTCCTGATGCGTTGCCGATAGTGAGCAAAGATATCCTGCGTATTTGACGTAGTAGGGGAGAAGATAATGACGAGTAAGCTCTCTGCCGGAAGAAAGCTTAAAACCAAGACCCTGATGCTGTTATCCATTTTTGTGACGATAACCGCCGGGTTTAGCATTACGATGGGTTTATTGCTGTGGCAATCGATGTCGCAGCAGGAATATGTCGCGAAAAAACACCTTCAGCAGATAGCGCAGACGGAAGCCTTACAGGTGAGCCGTCGGCTGGACGCCGCGTTAACCGCTGCGCGTGATGTCGGTATCAGCGCCTGGGCGTTGCATGAATCCGGTCTTAAAGAGCGCAAAGGACTGGAGCAGTTGCTGGTCAGCTTCCTGCGCGCCCATGACGATTTCTTATCGATGTCGCTCACCTTTGAGCCTGACGCGTTCGATGGGAACGACGCCGCTTACGCAGGCCAGGCGGGGCAGGATCCGCACGGGCGCTACGCGCGGTATGTGGATCGCGACAGCGCGGGCACCCCGGCACTGCATAACCTGGTGGATTATGAAACGCCGGGCAGCGGCGATTATTACGTCCTGCCGCGCCAGCGCCAGAAAGATGTCATCATCGAACCCTATATCTATCCGTATAACGGCGTGGATGTGATGCTGACCTCGATTGCCGCGCCCATCGTGCGCGACAGGAAATTCCAGGGCTCGGTCACCGCCGATTTCTCGCTGGAAACCCTGCAGAAATTGGTGGGTGCTATCAAACCCTGGGATGGCGTCGGTTATGCGCTGTTGCTTTCAGCAGACAATAAAGTGATCTCCGCGCCGGATAAATCAACGGTCGGCAAGCCGTATAAGGGCACCGTGACGGGCCGCGACGTGATTCGCTACGACGATCCGGTGCTCGGCGAACCGGCGTTTATCACCTGGAACACCATTAGCGTTGGCAACAGTGGCACGCCGTGGAAGCTCGCGGTGATAACGCCCGTGAGCGTGGTGATGGCCGAAGCCTGGCAGGGGCTGATTAACGCCATCATTCTGATGGTGCTGAGCATCGCGGTCGTGAGTCTGGTGGTGGCGCTGGTCTTTACCCGCAAGGTAGCGCGTCCGGTCGGCGGCGAACCGCTGGAAGCCTCAGAAATCGCGCTCTCCGTGGCGCACGGTAATCTCAGCAACGCGATCCCGGTACAGCGCGGCGATACCAGCAGTATTTTCTATGCGCTCAGCACCATGCAGTCGCAGCTGCGCGACATCGTGGGCGATATCAGCGACGCCAGCCACTCCGTGCGTGCCGGCAGCAGTGAAATCGCGAGCGGCAACACCGATCTGGCGTCGCGCACCGAAGAGCAGGCGGCGGCGATTGTTGAGACCGCGGCCAGCATGGAAGAGATTTCCGCGACCGTGAAAAACAACGCCGAAAGCGCCTCCCGTGCGATTGTGCTGACGGAAAAAGCGAAAGATATCGCAGGCCAGGGCGAAGCGCTGGTTGATAAAGTGGTGCGTGTAATGTCGCAGGTGGACGAGAGCTCGCAGAAAATCAGCGATATTACCAGCATTATCGACAGCATTGCCTTCCAGACTAACATTCTGGCGCTGAACGCCGCGGTCGAAGCCGCGCGCGCCGGTGAACAGGGGCGCGGCTTTGCGGTGGTGGCCGGTGAAGTGCGCACGCTTGCGAGCCGCAGCGCCAATGCGGCGAAGGAGATTTCGCAGCTGATTACGGAATCGACCGGGCGCGTGGGGCAGGGCGTCTCGCTGGTGAATGAAACCGGCACCACGATGAAAGAGATCATCGAGGCGGTGACGAGCGTGCATCTGGCGATCAACGAGATCGTCCGGGCGCTCGACGAACAGACCCGAGGCGTGGATCAGATAAGCGTGGCGGTAAACCAGATGGACAGCGTCACCCAGCAGAACGCCTCGCTGGTGCAGGAGGTTTCTGCGGCGGCGATGTCGCTGGAAGAACAGGCGAAGGCGCTGGAGACCGCGCTGGCGTTTTTCAGTACGCGCCAGCAGCCCGGCTGATACTCGACGCCGTTCATAGAGAGCCGCATAAGGGCTGCCTTATGCGGTTTTTTTATGCGCTTTTCTTCGCGATGCACGGCTGCGAAGGGCCCGCAATCCCCTTATATGGTATGTATTAACCCTTTGTTCTTCGGGGTAATATCCCTGTGCCTGAGACGCCGCGGTGCGCGGACCTGGCAAGTGCTGTCCGAATTCGGGTAGCACATCATCATTTTCAGGGAGAATGCGCGATGCGATACACCATCATGGCCGTGACGGCAGCGGTGCTACTGGCGGGATGTGCGACCAGAACGTCGCCGGAAATACATGCGAGGCACTATGTTCTGCAGGGCATGGAATCGCACGATGCGAATTTACGCGTCGATAAAGCGGGCAGCATCGCGGCGTTCCTGCCCGCGTTTACCCAAGTCTATCAGCAGGGCAAAACCGATAAAGCGCAGGGGCGCGACATTGCTTTTGCAGAGCGTCAGGCGAAAGCGTATCGCGATGATGCCTGCGGCATAAAAACCACCAGCGAATTCGCTAACCATCGCGGTCAGTTCTCGGATGACAACGCCAGCCCGCGCGAAAAGCGCATGCTCGCCGACGATCTGGCGCAGACGTATCTGGACGGGTATTACGGGCGGTAAGCCAGCTGCCGAGGGGGATGTCGACAGGCCGGTTGCCCGGCCTGTTTTAACCGTGCTAACGATCAGTAAGCGGTCACCGAGATCATACAGCCGAAATCCTGAGTGATACGGTTGATGGTGCCGTCGATTTTCAGGCGCTGCCCATTATTCAGGGAATTCATATCCGGATAACCCCGGACCGAGACGGTATTGCTGCCGACTTTCAGCAGGAACAAATCTTCGCTGATGTAATTATTGTCATGCAGAGACACGATCCCTTCGGTAGTCATGCCCAGTCCGTTAAAGGTCTGGTTCGCGCGACCGGGGTTTTTACTGGCTTCGGCGCAAATCTGGCTGACAGTTTTATCCGTCTTCTGCATCGGCGTTTTCAGCCCTTTATTAAGGCTGGCAAGGCCAGAGTTTAAGGAGCTGAGTCCGTCATTCACCTGGGCGCAGCCAGAGAGAAGCAGGGCAGAAAGCAGTACGGCGTATCCAGTTTTCATATTTGTCACTCTTCGAAACTATATTCCATAAATATCAACCGGATGATAACAGATTCATTACGTTTATGGGGCGGAGTGCCTTTTTTGGTAGGGAACGCGGGTTTTTTGAAGAACCTGACGCGCCGGTGGGCTGGCGCGCCGGGACAACATTACTGATTATTACGCTGTTGCGCGCGCAGAAAGGCGGGACGGGCAAACGCGCGGTTGAGATAATCTTCACGCTGCTCACCGAGCGCGATACCGCAGAGCTTCGCCCACAGCAGGGTGTGCGTCATGAAAATATCCGCCAGCGTAAATTCCTCGCCCGCGATCCATGGCGTGTGGTGCTCCGGCGTCGCCATCGCGACGGCCTGGGTCGCCCCGGCCCGGAAATAATCCAGCAGCGGCGCGGCGCGCCGGTCTTCCGGTACAAAAACAAGCTGCCTGAGTAAATTCCAGACCGGCGATTCCAGATCCGTTAAGGCGAAACTTATCCAGGAATTCACGACCGCACGGTACGCCGGATCCACCGGATACAGCGACGTGCCCGTGTATTTCTCACAAAGATAGGTACAGATAGCCAGCGTTTCGCAGATGGCGACCTCGCCATCTACCAGGAACGGCACTTTACCGCGCGGGTGCGGCGACATGACCGTCGGCGTCTCGCACAGAATATCGGCTTTAATGGAGTCGTAATCGACGCCCAGTTCTTCTAACGTCCACAGCACTCTGAGCGAGCGACTTTTCGGGTAAGTGTAAACCAGCACGGGAGCATCTCCTGTTGGTATGGAAGGGGAAATAATGATGTGCCAGCCGCAGTATGCCCGAACCCGTGCGGGCATTCGACAGGGCGATGACGCGTTGTGTTTTACGGGAGTGTACTAGTTACAACATACATACATACATACAGATAAAACCTGATCGCCCCGGCAAGCTTCACGCCGTTCTGCAGCGCGGGAGCCCCTTCCGGCCTTAATGGCGGCGTCGGTTTTATTCCTGAACTTACAGAGCGCGCAACCACCCATTGCCAGGCCGCACGCGCCCGCCCGTAGGGCGGGTAAACCTGATTCGTTTTTATGTATGTTGTAACTACACCGCCAGTGCGACCCTTTCAGGCCCGCAGGCCGGAGATACGGTCAGACTGCGTCTGCCCCACTCCGAAGGTGTAGAGAAACGCCGCTGTCGCTTCAGGGCTGGCTTAGCAGGGTAAATGGCCCGTGATTTCCGGACGCGCCCTGCGCTTTTTGCCTGAGCGGCACCGTCTCCCGGCGCAGCGGTAGCGCCACTTCAGAGAGATGCGGTTTACACCGTTATGGCCCTTGTCCATTTGCACATAAAAGGTAGGTCTTTACATAAAAATCTTTAATGTTTTTGGAATCAGCGGCATACGAAAAACTGCGTGGTGCGGGCTAATTTTTGATAAGAAACCTGCCGATATCCGTTGTGCTGGTTTGCGTTAAGCGCTGGCTTGATTCGGTTACAGGATGCATTAGAGGAAACTATCCATGTCCATTACACAACGGCTTATGCTGACGTTTTCATTACTTTCAGCTGCTTTGATAACAATGGTGATTGTGGCGGTTGTGGTGGTCAGCAACTTCCAGTCCCGCTTCCAGTACGTGCAGGAAAATACGCTCCCGTCGGTGCTCGATATCGGCAAGATGGTCGACGGCAGTAATACCCTGATTATCTGGCTCTATCGCCACCAGACCGCCACCGACGCGGCGCGTCAGGCGGAGGTCGAAAAAGAGATTGATGCGGTGATTAACCGTATCAATACGCAGAACCAGTACTATCTGCAAAACGAAATCACTAATGATGAAGATCGTCGCATCAATGAAAATGCCGCATCGGCCATCCAGATGATTCAGGCCCGGTTACCGGCTTTCCTTGAAAGCTCACGCACCCATAACGATGCAGCTGCGCTCGCGGCCTTACGTGATGAAAGCGGCATCGGTGGCGCGGCGCGTCAACTGATCGCGGTGTATCAGAAGCAGCTTGAACTAAATGTAAATGTCGGTAAAACGCTGCGCCAGGAGAACGACCACTCTTACAGCCTGACGCTATGGGGACTGATTAGCTCTTCCATTGTAGTTATCGCTATCCTGGGCTTTTTTACCCTCAAAACCATTTTCTCGATTCGTAACCAGCTGAACGGCATGCGCCATACGCTGGAAACCGCAAGCGAACGTCTGGATCTGACGCTGCGCGCCGACGATTCACGCAATGATGAAATCGGGCTGACGGCCAAAGCATATAACGCACTGGCGGCGAATGTCGCCTCGTCACTTGCCGCGGTGGAAGCTTCGGCGCAGTCGGTGAGTTCGGCGTCCGGGCAGATTTCAGCCGGTAACGAAGATCTCTCTTCCCGCACGGAAGAACAGGCCGCTTCGCTGGAGCAGACCGCGGCCAGCATGTCTGAGCTGAGCGAAACCGTGCGCCAGACAGCGGAAAACACCCAGCTTGCAAGCCAGCTCGCGAAAAACGCCCGCGATATCTCTGAAGACAGCCAGTCGCGCGTCAACACCATGCTGAACACGATGGGCAGCATTCGTGAAAGCTCGGCGAAAATTACTGACATTATCGCGCTTATCGAAGGCATCGCCTTCCAGACCAACATCCTTGCGCTTAACGCGGCGGTAGAAGCGGCGCGCGCGGGTGAGCAGGGCAGAGGCTTTGCGGTCGTGGCAGGTGAGGTGAGAACGCTGGCGCAGCGCTCATCATCGTCCGCACGCGAAATCAAAGAGCTTATTGAGAACTCGATGCAGTTCGTCGAGGCGGGCTCGACCCAGGCGGAAGGCGTTGGCCAGAATATTGGCAAAATGACCGATGCCGTGCGGCAGGTAACTGACATCGTCGATGAAATCTCGGTGGCCGCCCAGGAGCAGGCGCAGGGTATTAATCAGGTGCATCTGGCGGTCAACCAGATGGACGATGTGACCCAGCAGAACGCCGCGCTGGTTCAGCAGGCGTCGGCGGCCTCGCAATCTCTGATGGAGCAGGCCGCGTCGCTGAATCAGCTGGTGGGCGCGTTTACTATCGCGGCGAATGGCAAAAGCACCGCGCGCAATACGGCCGCCCCGGTGACCCCTATCAAAACGCTGCGTCCGGTGCCTGCCGCCGCGGCCGTTTCAGAAAACGACTGGCAAAGCTTCTGATGCCGGTGCAGGCGCGCAAGCGTAAAGCGCCTGCGCCGCCTTCACCGTTAACGCCACGCCCGCTGCGCGCCATCCTGCCGCATCGGGCGTTTTTACTGGCGTGCGGTCAACGCGTTACCGGTCATCGAGCGTATGATCGACCACAATCCCCAGCGTCCTGCGGATCACCTCTCCCGTCACCACATCTTTCGTGCCATCGAGTTCGACAATCAGTTGCTGAATGATGGTTTTATGCGTCAGCACAGCCCCGTCCGTCGACATACTTTTGACGATCCGTCCCAGCAGCGCGGCCTCCTGCGCCAGTCTTTCGCCGGCACGGAGAAAATAGTCGCTGAGCGCGGCATCAGGCAACGCGACCGGAATTGCAGTTTCAGATCTAATCGGGCTCATGGATAGTGCCTTCATGGTTAACAAACATGCTGTGTGGCATCAGTTCGCTACCGATGCGTGAAGGTTGTGCGTCAAAAGAAACCGCTGACTGCTGCACCGCCATTCGTGAGGTCAGAACACCGGAGCAGTAAGACGCTCCGTACCTCAATAATGTGAAGTGATGAAATCTGTAATGAATAATTATGCGCTGCCAGACGTATACCAGGTATATCTGTCGGGAATGCTCCATCATGAATCGTCTTACGCTCGCTGTCACGCTGACTTTGCTGTTTTTTTCATCATATATCTTTGCCACCCCGGTGTCGTACACCATCCTGTCGTCGCGTACCACCGTCGCGCTCTCGTGGCAGGCTTTTGGCGGACTGTCGCAGGCGCAGATCCACGGTGCCAGCGGCAAAGTCACGCTTGATAGCGACAACCCTAAAAACAGTTATGTGAACGTCGTTATCCCGGTGTCATCGCTCACCGCGTCGAACGACTTACTAACGTATCAGATGAAAGGCCCGCTGTTCTTCGAGGCGTCCCGCTTTCGTGAAATTACGTTCCACAGCGACGGCGTGACCGATGCCGGCGGCGGGCATCTTCGCGTGTCGGGTACGCTGGTGGTGAAAGGTATCCGCCACCCGGTGACGCTGGATGTCGATACCGGCAGGGCGGCCTTCTTGCCGGTCACCCGCGCGCCGTTAGCATTACACGCCTCTACGGCCATTTCCCGCTCCGCCTTTGATATGGGCGGCTTCACGGCGTTTGTCGATGACCGTGTGCAAATTGACATCGCCATCGCGGCGACGCCCTGAGAAGCCGACTCAGCGCGGCGGCGCGAGCAGATGGGTTAACTGACGCGCCGTTTTCACCAGCAGCGCGGCCGGGTTCCGCCCGATCATGACGAACTGATAACCGTGGCGACGCCACCACACCAGATTCATGCCGTGACGCCGCTCTGACGCGAGCGCCGTCACGCCCGGTTTGTCTTCACGGGAGATACAGAGCGCCATCGGGCCATATTGCGCATGCAGCCAGGCTATCTGGGCGATGGGCTGGGCGTCGTAGCGCAACATGCGCACCATTTTAAGTTCGGCGTCCTGCAGCATCAGCTGCGCTTCCTCGACAGGCAGTCTGAGATCCTGCGAGGCGCGTTGCAGACCCCGCACCAGCGCGGCGGGCGACGTGTCGGCATCCAGTAGCGTTTCGGCGCTATAGAGCGACATATACTGCGCCTCGAGGTCACGGATTTTCTCACTGCCGTCAGGCAGCGTCGCGGCAGGGCCGAGCCAATAGCCGAACCCGACACCGAGCGTCAGAAACCCCACCGAGGCGGCAGTCAGCGCGCGACGGCTGACGCCCGAATCGCTAGGTTGCCGGGGCGTTGGGGCGGTCACCGCCTCCAGACGTTGCTGCATGCGTGAGAGCGGCGCGTCATCCAGCAGCGGCGCGAACGCCTGGCGGATGGCGTCGGTGTTGACCGACAGTTCCGCGACGCGCCCTGCAAGCGCGGCGTCCTGCGCCATCTGCGCCTGAAAGCGCTGCGCGTCAGCGTCGTTCATTTCGCCGTCGAGCCAGGCGACAATCGCCTCATCGCTCCAGGGCGGGGTAAAAGTTGCGGATTTCACACTCGTTTCTCCTGCGCGACAGCGGGCGCGGCCAGCATCCGGGACAGGCTGGCACGCGCCGTCGCCAGCCGGCTCAGCACGGTGCCGACGGGCACGGACAGCGTCTGCGCAGCCTCCTGACAGGTAAACCCTTCGACATACACCAGAAATACGGTATTGCGCTGCGCCTCCGGCAGCGCGCTGACGTGGCGCATCACTTTCTGAAAGTGCAGGCGCGTCTCATCCTGAGACTGCGTATCGGGCGCGGTAAGTTCATCGCTGTCGATAAACCCCTGTCCCTGACGCACACGGCGCGCGCGCAAATCCGACACCCACAGGGAGTGCAGGATAGCGAACAGCCAGCTGTCGATACGGGTACCGGGCAGGTACTGCGCGCTT
Organism: Cronobacter dublinensis subsp. dublinensis LMG 23823; assembly: GCF_001277235.1. Classification (NCBI taxonomy): domain Bacteria; kingdom Pseudomonadati; phylum Pseudomonadota; class Gammaproteobacteria; order Enterobacterales; family Enterobacteriaceae; genus Cronobacter; species Cronobacter dublinensis. Next base: position 77,881 of record NZ_CP012267.1, on the reverse strand, counting down.
TTTTCGAGCGCGCGCAAACAGGTCGCCTGCACCAGCTCCTCCGCGACATCGCGGTTACGTGAAAGCACCAGCCCATAACGCCACAGACGGCTCAGATGGGCGGCGAGTTGCTGGTGTACGTCACTGGTGGTGATTTTTTCTTTCCTCGGCGCAAACGATCATTTTCTCTGCCCGCCGGTGGTGGCGCGGCCCGGCATCATACGCCGTAAGGTATCGTCTTTCAGCAGGTAATGGTGCACGAGGGCGGCAAGCGCATGGACGAAAACCAGCGCGATAATGGCCCAGGCGACCGCGTTATGCCACTCGCCAAAGTCATGCCGCAGCGCAGGGCTTACCTCGACCCAGCCGGAGAGATCCACCAGACCAAAAAAGGTAAAGGGCTCGTGCTGGGCCCAGCGGAACAGAAAGCCCAGCACGATTTGCGCGGCTAACAGCCCGTACAGCGCGGCATGAACGCTACCGGCGAGAAGCCGCGTCGCAGGCGAGCCCGCCGGTGCGGGCATCGCGCGCGAGGGCGAGCGTCTGCCGGTGAAGCGCCACGCCACCCGTACCACGACGATAAGCGTCAGTAAAATCCCGCAGGAAATATGCACGGCCTGCAGGCCTTTGCGCAGCGGCGTGCCGCGTTCAAGCCATTCCCAGACGTGCGCGCTGGCAAAAAGAAAAATAACGCAGGCCGCCGTAAGCCAGTGCAGCGAGAGCGTCAAACTATCGTAACGTTTACGCGTTACAGGAAGGTGCAGTTCAGCCATGATTCGTTCCGTCATTCAGTGATTGACGGGTTAACGCGGCAACTGTGGTTTCTATTCGAAAAAAAATTATTTTTTTCACCCCACGCGATGGCGCGGGGTGCGGCAGGCTCAGAGATGTTGGTTCAGCAGCGCCAGCGCCTCGTCATAACGCCCCTGCGCCTCGGCAAACCGGATCCACTTCACTGCCTCCACGAGGAGTTCCGGCGGGGTCGGCTGCTGCGACAGCAGCGACATCACTTCATCGGCGAACGCATCAAGCGGCTGATAGCCGTCGCTCTGCTCCTGGCCGGGCGTTAACCCGGTCTGCACGCCGGGCGGAATGATTTCAATCACTTCGACCTTGCCCCTGAGCCGTTCCCGCAGCGAGACGGTCAGGGAGTGCAGCGCGGCTTTAGTGGCGCAGTAGGTCGGTGCGGCCGGCAAAGGAACAAAAGCGAGGCCTGAGGAGACGTTGATAATGGCGCTGTCCGGACGGCCGCACAGATGGGCGGTAAAGGCATCGATAAGCCGCAGCGGGGCCAGCAGGTTGGTCGCAATCGTCTCTTCGGCATCGCGGAGATCGCGCGGCCCGGTCAGCGTCTCAAACCGCATGATCCCGGCATTATTGATAAGCACGTTGAGCGCAGGAAAGCGCGTTTGCACCGCCTCAGCAAAGCTCGCGACGCCCTGCGGGGCGCTCAGGTCGGCCTGAATGATATGCAGATGCTCGCGGCCCTCGGCTGCGCGCTCAAGCTCCGCCACCCGGCGGCCTGCGATAATCACCGTATTGCCCGCGTCATGAAGACGGTGTGCCAGCGCTTTGCCGATGCCTGTTCCGCCGCCGGTGATCAGTATGGTATTGCCTGTCTGTTGCATGATTGCCTCGCAGATTTTACGACCGCAAAAGGTGTAGCCCCGTAAACGAATTCCTGTATCAGACAGGCTCCGCTCCGGTATTCAGGTATAGCGCGTTAGCATGACAGCAGCCACCACGATCTCGTTTGTTTTTATACAAAAGACGCGCTGCGACGGCAGTAAACCGAAAAGCGATGAAGAGCCCTGAGAAGCGAGCGGCGGGCAAACAAGATGATGCCTCACGGGAAACAAGGCGAGCGTTGATAATGAACGTAAAAAAAGCCGCATACGCGGCTTTTTTAGGGTGTCCAGAACCTCGCTTATTTAAGCGGGTTTCCAAACGCCTTAAGGTAAATCTCACCAAAACGGTATGAAGCATAATCCGTCAGATGCCCGGCATCGCGATAAATCGTCACGCCGTCGATATTGGTGACGCAGGTGCCGCTGATGCACTGCGCGGATTTCGCGTCGATGAACGTCAGTGAAGGAAATTCTGCCTTCATTTTTTTCATTAATGCTAACGTCCACGGAATTTCCATGCTCTTCGGATTCTGCGCATCGCATTCGTTGATATCAAACGGATAACGATGGATGACGTGCTGTTTGATGCAGGTTTCATAATGCTCAGGCATCTCCGTGATGGTATACATCACCACCGGTTTTGCGCCCGACGCCGTGATGATTTTCAGCGCGTTACGCAACGCGGTTTCATAGCGTTCACGGGATAAGGTTTCGCTTCGCTCATCACCCTCGGCATTAATGAGATGTGGGCCCTCCGCGTACCGGGACCAGACCTGACCGAGGATAACGTAGTCATAATGATTTTTGCGAATGTACTCATAGTACTTTTCCGTATTCTCATGACATTTCTCATACGTTATCCCTTTGTATTTCCACCAGTCATACTGAAAAAGACCCGGCAGCGCCAGACAGGAAGAGGTCGTCAGTGAATACATTTTGACGCCCGCCTCTTTCGCGAGCACATCAAAGAAGCCCCAGAAATGATTAGCGTGGGAATCCCCAATAAGAAACGCCGTCTTTTTACTGTCAGGGGCACCGAAATGACACACGGAAAGGTTCTGTTTCCCGCTGTGGCAGTCTTCACGACGAGACGCGTGCAGATAAGCGTCTTGTTGCAGCGTAAAGGCCCGGTTGTATTGCGCATCAAAGCGCTGCGGCAGCCCCTCATACTTATCAGAAAGCGTATATAACGTCATTGTCAGCGCAATCGGAGCGACAACGAGAATGGCCACGCTTTTCCACACCGGAAGATGAACGCGTCTGAACCGGTTTTCGATGCCGTGATAACAGAGAATGGCGAGACCCAGCGTTAAGGCCAGCGCCAGAATGAGGATATTTCCCGTCAGGGTATAGCCAAGATAATGCAGCGTGCCAAAAACCGGCCAGTGCCACAAATAAAGCGAGTAAGAGATTTTCCCGAGATAATTGACCGGCGCAAAAGCCAGCGCGTTATTGACCAGGGCGCCACGGCACAAAAACAGCGCCGCGGTGGCAAGGCAAACCAGCAACGTATATTCATTGGGATAGAAATCGACCGACAGGGTTTTTGTGGCAACCCACACGAGTACGACAATGGCGCACGTAGCCAGAAGGTTCGCCTGTATTTTATTCGTCTTTTTCAGTTTCGGCTGGAGTAACGCAGCACTACCGCCGATAAGGAATTCAAACGCACGCATACCGAGAGAGTAATAATACTGACCGTGCGTTAACAGGTTGGAAAGCAGCATCGCCAGCGAGGCTATCACCGTCAATGCCAGCCAGGACCAGAGCACCGTTTTTGCGGTCTTGCCCGGGTCCGTTTTACGGGTGAGCAGCATGACCGCCGCGGCAAGCAGGGCAAAGAAAAAATACCACTGCCACTCAATCGCTAATGACCAGGTATGGATCAACAGAAAAGAATCCGCATCCGGCGAGGCATAGGTGGCGCTCTGTTTATCAAAAAACTGGTTAGATAAAAACAGCGAGGTGTATTTCGCGCTCTTAGTGAAGATCTGGTAATCCGCCGGTATATAACAATATGACGCAATAACGATCGTCGCTAACAGGATGGTAATGAGAGCTGGCTGTAATCGCCATAATCTTCCGCTAATAAATTTTGGCAACGAAAACTTTTTTGCCTCAATATCGCGAATAACTTTCCCGGTTATTAAATACCCGGAAATCGTAAAGAAAATATCAACACCAATAAACCCCGAAGGAAATAATGAAATACCAGCATGAAAAATAATGACGAGCACAACGGCAACGGCTCGCAGCCCGTCTATGTCCCCTCGATACGCATCCTGATATGAGAGGCTCCTGGACAGGTTGGTCAACGATAATTCCATAGAAAAGAAGCGCCTTACTTTTAATTTAGGTCTTTATTTACAAGAAGAAAAAATGCAAGAGTCTTTGATATCTTACAACATTATACCTTTAAGTCACTTCTTAGATTCAGGGGTTTATCGTTTCAGCCATGTACGTTAAGGTGACTTAAGTAAGAACTTAACCGCATGAGGGTCGTATATTGCCCTTGAATCGACAGGGAAAATAGCCAGATGAAGATAATCCTGATGCGCCATGGCAGGCCTTTGTTATCCCAAACGGGCGCGCTAAGGGCGTCTGATATGCGCGGCTGGATCGCAGATTACGATCGTGCGGATATTGGCCGCGATGCCCCGCCAGCGGCAAGTCGTGAGCTGGCGGAACGGGCTAATGTGGTTATCAGTAGCGACTTACCCAGAGCCCTCTCCTCCCTGGCGGCGCTCGGTCGTGAACCTGCGCAAACTGATGCGTTATACCGGGAGGCGCATTTACCGGTCTTTCGTCTGGGCGGCCTGCGGTTGTCCCCGTTCACCTGGGCTGCGATTTTTCGTGGGTTATGGCTGTGCGGAATAGCGGGCGAGGTGGAACCGTTGCGTGAGGCAAAGCGGCGCGCCATGGACGCCGCGGACAGCCTGATCAGGCTCTCATCAACAGCTGACGATACGGTATTGCTGATGGGGCATGGCATTATGAACCGGCTTATTGCCGGCGCGCTGCAGGAAAAAGGCTGGCGGGAAACAGACAAACCCGGCAAGGGTTACTGGAGCGCGGGCGTATATCAGTCGCCCGGCTGACTGCGTGTCAGTAAGGGCTCATCACCTGGAAACGTTTATAAGAGCTGTACATCGCATAGCGACCGATGCCGGGCACAGGAAAATGGCCATACCAGGGGCTCAGCTGCCACTGCGCGGTGAAATCACTGGTTTGCGCGACAGCATCAAGATAAATGGCGGAGACAAGCCCTGTGCGATTAGCGCCGTGATCGCAGTGGATCAGAATCGGCCGCGGCAGGCTCTTCATCAGGTCGGCCAGTTTTTCCGCTTCTTTAACGCTGATTTCCCGGCCTGAACTTAATGGATAGTCCACCAGCCTGATGCCATGCGCCAGCGCGGCGGCTTTTTCCTGCTGATACCAGTCGCCGCGCGCTTCATCGCGCAGGTTCAGAATGGTGCGGATATGGTAACGGTCGCTATAATTCGCAATGTCCTGCGCATCCGGCTGCGCTGAGCGATAGAGTTCACCGTCAATGACCTCATGAAAATTACCGGTCAGCTGCCCGTAGCCTGCATGCAGCCCCGTCAGCGCCAGCAGCCCTACGGCCAGCAGACCGAGTCGCTTGCCGGTACGACGCAGCGCGGCAGGCCAGCCTCTTTTCCCCCGCGACACGCCTTTTGCCCCATCAGTGGAAAAGAGACGGGCGATTTTCTCTATGGCGATGCTGGTTTCATTAACGATATTTTTGCGCAGCCGCATAAAGGGATGCACAAACACCAGCCATAACTGATACCGCGCGTAGTCACGTTCGCTTAACGTCACCACCGGCGTCTTCAGGCGCGCATACGCGCTTTTTTTAAACCGCTTAAGGACTTTACTGTCCACACCACAATACTTAAGGCCGACGGTACGGTGATTCTGCACATAATAAATACCGTCGCCGGGCGGAACGCGGCTGATGGCAAGCGTAAACGGGATAGGCCCGGTGGTGCTCAGCACGCCTTTCATACCGATGCCATATCTGGCGGGCTGGTAATTTCTGATGCGCTCAGTGACTTCGTCGATCACCGCGCGCAGCCAGGGCGAACGCGGTGCGGCAATGACGTTCCACTGCTGAAACTCGCCATGCGGCAGCGCGGCCAGTTCTTTATGTAGCCCTTTTTTATGATCCTGGCCGCCAGGACCGTTGTCCCAGTGGCAAAGCATCAGTTCACAGTCAGGGGGGATGACATCATCAAGGGGGCGGGAGCAGAAGCTTTTCACATCGAGATAGACGCCGCCTTCCTGGTAGATAACCAGATAGCGGAATAGATCGGCACGCGCCGCGCCATACTCCGGGTTAATACGCTGGTAAAGCTCAAGCATATCGCGGCCAAAATGCCTCTCAATCCAGGCGATGATGGCGGGCTCATCATAAAAGCGATACTCATAATCCGGGTTCATTTTTTGCAACCCGGCGATCAGCGCCCGGATCTCTTCCGGCAGACGCTGCCAGCCGGCGGTATAAACCTGATGGATCACGCGCGGTACTTTTCTCATCTCTCGCCCTTTATGCTCCGTTGAGACCGTAACGGCTGAATTGATGCCAAATTGTGAACAATAATTAGTAAATTTGACATAATGGTTTCTGGCAAGTTTCACCCTGATAAAAATTTAGACGAGCCGCGGTAAGAGGGAATGAGAAAAGGGATGAAAAACGTCGTCCTTTAGCTAAGGTACCGACCACGCAGAAAGATCGATTCAGAGGTTTTTGCTGTATTTTTTGCGTTCAAAAGGGAATCAGTACGAGCACCACCTACAAAAAGGCTTTTAACATGCGTTTCCGGCTTCGTAAGACGGTCATCATCATTAGTGTTTTGATTCTGCTGGTAACCCTGTGGGTAATGAGCCGCCTTGCGATTTTTGATGCGCAGAGCCTGCCGCAAGCTCATACGGTGACTTTTATTCATAATGGAAATCCCTTACAGGGGACACTGACGCTTCCGGATAGTGTGCAACATCCCCCCGTAGCGCTTCTGGTGCATGGTGACGGCGCCCAGGATCGCTGGTCGCAAGGCGGCTATCTCCCCCTTGTAAATACGCTGCTGGAAAACGGTATTGCCGTATTTTCATGGGATAAACCTGGCGTAGGGGAGAGTGGTGGAAACTGGCTGGCGCAAACGATGCGCGATCGTAGTGACGAAGCGGTACAGGCGATGACAACGCTTAGAAAAATACCCGCGCTCTCGCACAGCCGATTCGGTTTTTTGGGTTTTTTTCAAGCAGGATGGGTAGTGCCGAAGGCTGCCGCGCTGGCGCATGCTGACTTTGCCGTCATTGTTGGCGGTGCGATTAACTGGCGCGATCAGGGAAGCTATTTTCTTGAAACAAGGCTTGCGCTTTCAGGGCACACGCCTTCAGAGATAGCGCAGGCAATACAAAATGACAGACTGGATTTTGCCAGGCGTTATTCCGCACCAACCGTCTCGCGGCCCTGTGCAGGGCGCTGTACCCGTGATGATTTTGAACGGCGCAATGCGCTTGCCGATGCCCGTGCGGATATCACGCAAATGAAGATTCCCGTAATGGTGTTAATGGGCGCCAATGACCGCAACGTCAGGCCTGGCGAAACGCTGACTGTGTGGGCCGCCACGTTGCCTCCAGCGACACCGCGTTGCCTGCGGATGATGGATGGCGCAACGCACGGCTTGCTGAAAAGCCGTTGGTACGATTACCAGCTTCCCTCTCAGTGGCCATGGTGGGCGCAGGCGCTGTTTCTGCTTTCCGGTGAGCACGCATATGCGCCCGGCGCACCTGAGGCGATCGCCACCTGGATCCATACCCAACAATGCGCGCCATACTGATACCATGACAAACGTTAACGGGACAGAGGTAACACTATGACAATAAAACATGTTTTGATTATCGGGGCATCGCGCGGCATTGGTCGTGGGCTTGCCGAGACATTCGCACGCGATGGCGTCGACGTGATCGCGACGGTGCGTAGCGAGAAAAGCCATGGCGAGGCGTTTGCTGGCATAACGACCCAACTCGTTGATATGACGGACGCTGCCAGCTGCGCGCAGCTTCAGGAAACGCTGAGCGCAGTAAAATTTGACGCGCTCATTGTTAACGCAGGCATCTATGGGCCGGATCATCAGAGCCCTGCCAGGGTTACGCAAGACGAAGCCGCATCGTTGTTTATGACGAACGCGATTGCGCCGGTGCGCCTCGCCGAAGCGATGCTCCCTCAGGTACGTGAAGGCGGCGTTATCGCGTTTATGTCGTCACGCACCGCGAGCTTTACGTATAACGACACCGGCGACATGGCGCTCTATCGCGCCAGCAAAAGCGCGCTGAATTCACTGGCTCGCTCGTTCGCGGTGACTAAAGCCTTGCCAGGGAAACGCGCCGTCTTACTGCTGCACCCCGGCTGGGTCCAGACCGACATGGGCGGCTCACGCGCACCGGTAACGGTCGAGGAGAGCGCCGCGGGCCTGAAAGCGGTTATCACGGCCGCGCTGGATAATCCCTCATGCCGGTTTGTCGATTACCAGGGCGAAGAGATAGCGCCATAGCGGCGTCAGGCGAGGCGAAAATGATAAGGCGCGTCAGGCGCGCCTTTTTACATCGTGCAGGCATGGTTAAACAGGCGGGTGCGATATCAACACCGTTGGGCAACGAGGATTGTCATCAAAACCAAAGGTACAGGCCCAACGGTGTATTCGGGCCGTCTGGCAAACGGAATACATCCTGTTATGCCTGTTTCTTAAGCGGGTCTGCCTGGCAGGTTTGAGCGAGAAGCGGATGGTTTACCCAAAGCGTAGTGGCTTTTCTTAATTGTCAGTGTCGCCGTCGGTAATAGACTTACTCATATTAAAACCCGTAACACCGAATCCGCTCGCTTCATAGACATGCCGGGCGCGATCATTATCACCGGCAACACGCAGTCTGATCTCTTTAAAATTCTGTGCATGCAGATAATTTTCAAAAACACGTAGAGATTGTTTACCAAGCCCCTGTCCCTGGCTGGCGTTGAAAATATGAAAATCGTAGATAAAAACCGTGCGCATAGTCGTATCGGGTTTATACCAGAGATAACCCACGTGATTGTGAGTATTGTCCGAATGCATAACAATACTCAATAAAACATGCCCTAGGGTATTAACCCCCCCGGGAAGTAAGTCCGATATTTCCTGCTTCGCCCTTGCCAGCGCATCACGCTGGGAGAGCCGATAGTTTGTTTCGAGTTCACAGGCATAATCATGAACAAAATAGTCGAGGTAAGCAGGGTACTCATCATTTGTCATCGCACGGAAAGAAATCACACCTGAATCCTCAATCTAAACGCAGTTATCATTATGAATATACTGATAGCAATGCGGTTACCTGTCGTCAATACAATTCACTTATCAACATACACATTGATCCGAATTGATGAACATAAAACGCGTAGTGATGCCCGCGTTTGGCTGTGCGTTCAACGGGCCGATGCAACGCTCTCTTTAATGAAGGGGATGCCGCCATGAAATGAAGGCCGAGAATTAACTTAACACCAGAACAGAAAGGGATTATCGGGGGCAGATATAAACCACCTCATTCCCGGCATGATTGCGACAGAAATCATTTTTCTTTCACGCCTACAATTTACCAGATGGGTAGCTTCCTGTTATCGCCTTTTCCCGTTGCGTCGACGATAGCGCCCTGGAGAAACCCCGTAATAAAGCGTGAACGCGCGGGTGAAGGTCTGGTGCGAACCATAACCATTTTTCAGCGCTATGGTAATGATAGCGTCATCGCCATTAGCCAATTCAACTAATGCCTTCTCCATTCGCTTCTTTACGATAAAAAACCCCACCGTCATGCCGGTATGCATCTTGAATCCGCGTTGCAGATGCCATTTCGAATAGCCCGCTTTTGAAGCGAGCCTGTCTATTGTCAAATTCTCCTCAAGGTTATTTTCAATCCAGGCAATTAATGTTTCAAAAAATAAGGCGTCCATAAAAGCTCATCTCGGTCGGCCACAAGCACATAACAGCACGGCATTATCAGGAAGAAATTTTTAAGCGTGTAATCATCGGGGGTCCCTCCCCGACATTGTGTCAGAAACTATAAGAAAAACCTGTCCATAACCCCAGGAGTGTGCCTTTCGCAACCATTGGGCTATTTTTTATCTCACTGGCAAGCACGGTATATCGGGCACCGCCATAAATATCAAGGCTGGTTGTTAGCGAATAATCTAGCGTCAGCTCAGCAAAAGAAGACCAGCTGTCATCCGGGTTATAAGCAGAAAGACCGCTTCTTCTTGATTCCGATCCGCTTACGCCGTAGTAATACTGGTTGAATTTTTTGCTGCTCCAGTTAACACCCAGTGCGGGGATGATATTCAGCGCACCGGTTTGCACCGGATAACTCCACGAAGTGTCGAGATTTAATCCGTTACCGCTATGAATGGCATCTGCTGCCAGTATGGCTTTAAACGCACCCCAGCTCTCCGTCTGGTGTTCATAACTTAACCCCGTCATTAATGTACTGCGTCTTTTATTTAACTGCCGCATAGCCCATGAAGAGCTATCTTTAGGCTTGAAAGAGAGCGGCAGGTAATATCCCAGGACTGAAAGTCGGTCTTGCGGCGTTCTGTATAGATCAGCACCTGCACTTAACCCGTGAAGCCAAAATGCGCCAGTTTCATAATCAACGGTAGGGAAAAGCAGATCGCTTTTATTATTACCAACACCGTTATATAGCTTTGTTGACCACCCGGAGGTTATACCCAACGATAAATCACCAGCATATGCACAGGTATTTATCCCGCCCAAAACCAACATTGCGGAAAAAGCGGTCCCTAAGGGATTATTCATCCCTTTCATTAAATTACTGATAGCCATGTAACACAACTCCCTGATTCATCAAAGACAAAAAAACCCATAATAATGCCTGCATGGAATCCAGACATTATTACGGTTACTGCGCTAATGACTCATTTTTAATCAGTCATTGAGAGATTCGTTTTAATAAAATCATCCATATAACGTAAGTAGTTATTTTCGCTAAATTCCTGCAACTGCAGATCATAAATACCATCCATGCCACAAGAAAATACCAGCAGGCGCCATGAAACGTCTTTTATATTGTCTTTGCAGGTAAACTCCGCACTTTCCACACCATTAACGATGATAGATTCAATGGTTTTATGCCATTCAACGGTCGCAGCCTGCACTGAGGCCAGCATGATCTCATCCTGATGAGACATGACCTCGGCCTCTTTCCATAAACGCTTGTACTGTCGCCCCTCATTGCTGGTTTCTGCTACCAGGCACCATCTGAGCATTTCAGACCAGCTCGCATTCTCTTGTTTGCCTGATTCCAGCACCAGTGCCAGTGCCTGTTTAACGGAAAGCAGAAACGCCTCGGCTTTAAGCTCCGAAGAGGACGCAAACAGGCGATGGATCTGCCCCGCCGCCGTTTGCGCTTCTTGCGCCACGCGACGAACAGTCATCGCACCCAGTCCATCCGATAGCGCTATTTTCACGGCCGCTTCGAGCAGCTCTTGCCGCCTTTCATCACGATGAAGGTATGTCATAACCACCTTTTTATAGATTCGCACACAAAGATGGACAAGCGTCCATCTTCACTATAGGCTTGTTGTGGACGCGTGTCCATGTTTAATCTTTTCGCGAGCGCAACAGTATGTCAACGAAATGGCTGACGCTATTTATCATCATCATGCTTTACCTGCCGGTCACGATCGACGCCACAATTCTATACGTGGTGGCGCCTGTTCTCAGCATGGAAATGAAAACCACGACGGATCAACTGCTGTGGATAATGGATATCTATCCGCTCGTTATGGCAGGTCTGATGCTTCCTATGGGGGTACTCGGCGATCGTATTGGTTTCAGAAAACTGGCCATGCTGGGAAGCACCTTATTTGGTCTGGCATCGGCAGGGGCGGCGTTTGCTTCAACCCCTCTCGCTCTGATTATGGCGCGCGCCTTACTGGCCGTCGGGGCGTCAATGATCGTTCCGGCAACGCTTGCAGGCGTTCGCCGCACATTTCCGGAAGAAAAAGAGCGCAATTTGGCGCTTGGTATCTGGACGACAGTGGGTACGTGTGGCGCATTAATTGGGCCACTCGCAGGTGGCGTCATACTGAGTCATTTTTCCTGGGGAACCGTTTTCTTTATTAACGTTCCCCTCGTTATTGCCGTGCTGTTTATGCTCTGTTTCTTTGTTCCTGCTGCAGAGAAAAAGACTTCACAAGCGGTGAATACGGCTCAGGCCCTCACGTTAACAACCGCCTTGCTGTTGATGATTTATTCGCTGAAAAAAGTCTTTAGTCCTGATTTTTCACTGCCAATATTTCTTGCTTTATTCAGTTGCGGCTGCGTGTTAATGGGGATTTTTATTCGTAGCCAGTTGCGCTCGCGTCTGCCATTGCTCGACCTTCGCCTTTTTGCACAACATCGTATCGCTGCGGGCGTGATGATGGCGTTGACGGCAATGATAGTCTTAGTGGGTTTTGAACTGGTGTTATCGCAGGAACTGCAGTTGGTTCACCGACTTTCTCCGCTTGAGGCGGGGCTTTACCTGTTACCGCTGATGGTCGCCAGTGGTCTGACAGGCCCTGTCGCCGGATGGTTAATTTCGCGTTATGGTCTGCGAATAGTCGCCTTATCCGGGCTCGCCACCTCGGCGCTCAGCTTATATCGGCTTGCGGGCACAGACTTTTCTGCACCGGATATCATCGCCTGGTTCTGGATGTGCGCGCTGGGCTGCGGTGCCACGGTTGCATTAATGGCGTCCTCGTCAGCCATTATGAGTGCCGCACCGGTTGAAAAAGCGAATGCAGCAGGCTCCATTGAAGGTGTTTCCTATGAGCTAGGGACGGGCCTTGGGATTGCTATATTTGGATCGATACTCGCCAATATTTATACCGCGTCGGTTAAATTACCGGCGGGATTGCCCGCAAGCGTCAATCAACAGGCAAGCCTCTCATTTAATGACGCGCTCGCAGCGAGTATCCATTTGAATGAAGACCTTCGTGAGCAAGTGATTTCCGCCGCAACATCCGCTTTTATGCACTCTCATGCTGCCACGCTACAGACAGGGGCATTCATGTTGCTGGCGCTGACCATCATTACCGGTTTTATTTTGAAAAAACGGCACGAGTAATATTCAAAGCCAGGAACGTATCTGGAGACCACCACCTGTAAATATCAAGCGATATTCATATTCCGGATTGATTATAATGAAACTAAAAGTAATTACTGCATCTATGCTGGCAGCATCGTTAATGCTGTCTGGTTGCGACACATCGCAAGAAGAAACATCGGCCCCGGCGCCGAAAATGAAAGTCGTAACAAAAGAAGTTACGGCAGAAGATATTTTTATTGAAAAGGTTTTTCCTGCCAGGGTCACTGCTATCAGAAGTGCACAAATCAGACCACAGGTAGGAGGGATAATTAAAAACCGTATGTTTCTGCAAGGATCAGAAGTGCAAGCCGGGCAAGCGCTGTTCCAGATCGATGCCGCACCTTTTAAGGCAGATGTTGAGATGGCTGCGGCAGCACTGGCTAAAGCAAACGCAACTGCGCTTCAGATGAGCCAGCGGGCGCGACGCCTGGCATTACTACAAAAGAATGGCGCTGTCAGCGCTCAGGATTATGATGATGTGCGCGCTAACAGTGCGCAGGCCGCCGCGGATGTCGCCGAGGCGCAGGCGTCCCTTAACAGGAAAAAACTTGATCTCGAATACGCTACCGTTCGGGCACCTATTGATGGTCGTATCGATCAGGAATTTGTGACTGAAGGCGCGCTCGTCGGGTCAGGCGATTCGCAAGCGATGGCGACTATCCAGCAGATTGATCATGTTTATATTGACGCTCGGGTACCTGCACATGAACTGCGCGCGCTGTATGCGCAAAACGATAAAGATAATGCGATGCATATTTCTGTGCAGGATGAGAATAATAAGCCCTATGCGGTTACACCATTTTTGCTGTTTTCAGGTATTAGCGTAAATGATGAAACGGGCGATGTGGTACTACGTACGCAGGCACCCAACCCGCAGCGGATATTACTGCCGGGCATGTTTGTCAAATTAAAGGTATCTCAGCGCATTGCACGTAACGGGATTATTGTTCCTGAACAGGCAATCACCCGTAGCAATAATGAGGCAATGGTCTGGATAGTTAACGCTTCCGGCAAAGCACAGCGCGTAAAGGTGCAGACTGATGGACAAAACCTAAAAGGGATCGCGGTCAAAGCGGGGCTTAAAACAGGCGACCGTTTAATTATTGAAGGCCAGGACAAAGTGAAAGATGGTCAGTCCGTGGTTTCTGTCAATACAGAATCGCAGGTTTAAGCGCGCCACTCATAAATACAGGATTTTTTGATGTCACAGTTTTTTATTCGCCGACCGATTTTTGCCTGGGTTATCGCGCTCTTTATTATCCTTTTTGGATGTATCGCCATCCCTCAGCTACCGGTTGCTCAATATCCTTCCGTTGCGCCGCCCAGCCTGACCATTACCGCAACGTACCCTGGCGCGACCCCGCAAATCATGAATGATTCGGTCATCTCGCTCATTGAACGGGAATTATCGGGCGTTAATGATTTACTTTATTACGAGTCAGCCAGTGATACCTCGGGCATGGCGACAATTACGGTGACGTTTAAACCTGGAACCGACATCCGTCTTGCTCAGGTGGATGTACAAAACCAGATTAAAGCCGTTGAGCCACGCTTACCCCAGTCGGTACGCCAGAATGGCCTCAATGTGGAAGCGGCATCTTCAGGCTTTCTGATGATGGTGGGCTTAAATGCCTCTGACGGAAAATTCACCGAGGCCGATCTGAGTGACTATTTTGCTCGCAATATCACCGATGAGCTTCGTCGTGTTGATGGCGTAGGTAAAATTCAGGCATTCGGGTCTGAAAAAGCGATGCGGATCTGGGTAGACCCGGCGAAGCTCATTGCTTACAAGCTAACGGCCAGTGATGTCACGACAGCTATCAGCGAGCAAAACGCCCAGGTATCCCCTGGCCGTCTGGGTGATGCCCCCACCATTCCGGACCAGGGCACCGCTTATCCCTTGAATATTAGCGGACAGCTCAGCACACCGGAGGCATTCAGCCAGATAGTGCTCAGAGCCAATCCCGACGGTTCACGCGTTGTGTTAGGTGACGTTGCAAGAGTAGAGCTTGGCCTACAGTCATACGCTTTTTCCACCCGCGAGAATGGACACGGTTCGACAGCGGCAGCGATACAGCTCTCACCAGGCGCCAATGCGGTTCGGACTTCTGAAGCGGTAAAAGCGCGGATGGCTGAATTATCCAAGACCTTTCCTTCCGGGATGACATATTCCATTCCGTTTGATACTTCACCCTTCGTTAAAATCTCCATCGAAAAAGTATTGCACACTTTTTTTGAAGCGATGGTACTGGTGTTCCTCGTGATGTTTCTGTTTTTGCAAAACATCCGTTACACCTTTATCCCGGCGATTGTGGCACCCGTCGCTTTGCTGGGCACGTTCACCGTTATGATGCTGGCAGGCTTCTCTATTAACGTCCTGACGATGTATGGCATGGTGCTGGCCATCGGGATCATCGTTGACGATGCCATTGTGGTTGTTGAGAACGTAGAGCGTCTGATGGCAGAAGAGGGGCTTTCGCCAAAAGAAGCCACCATCAAAGCCATGAAGGAGATCACCGGCGCGGTGGTAGGGATCACGCTGGTCTTAACCGCCGTATTTATTCCTATGGGTCTGGCATCAGGGTCAGTGGGGGTTATTTATCGTCAGTTTACGCTGTCGATGGCGGTGTCTATTCTCTTTTCCGCGTTCCTGGCGCTGACCTTAACCCCGGCATTGTGCGCCACCTTACTCAAACCGGTAACGGCTGACTCCCATAAAAAAGGGCGCTTTTTTGGCTGGTTTAACCGGACGTTTGATCGCGTCACGGGCCGTTATGAAAATGGCGTGACTCGCGTCGTTAAAAAGACCGGCAGGATGACCCTTATTTATCTCGTTCTGTGCGGCGTCCTGTATGCCGCCTTTACATTCTTGCCTTCCTCCTTCCTGCCGGATGAAGACCAGGGCTATTTTATGACATCCATTCAGTTACCTTCTGAAGCAACGATGTCTCGCACCGAAAAGGTCGTGAAGGAGTATGAGAAACTCGTCATGAGCCGCCCTGGCATAGAGCGTAATATCTCAGTGCTTGGCTTTAGCTTCTCAGGATCTGGCACCAACGCCGCATTGGCCTTTACGACGCTCAAAGACTGGGATCATCGTGACGGCGCCACAGCGCAAAATGAAGTGTCCTATATTCAGGAAAAAATGGGCGATATTCCTGAAGGCACCGTCATGAGCATTATGCCGCCGGCCATTTCGGAACTCAGCACGTCATCCGGGTTTACACTGCGCCTCGAGGACAGAGGCAATCATACCGACAAAGAACGTATGGAAGCGCTGAATACCTTGCTGGAAAAGGCCGCACAGAGCCAGGTTTTATATGGCGTCAATATGGATGGTCTCCCGGACGGGCTGGGGGTCAATCTTGAAATTGACCGTCAGAAAGCGGAAGCCATGGGGGTTTCCTTTAACGACATCAACCAGACTATTTCGGCGTCCATGGGCTCTGCTTACGTCAATGACTTTCCGAATAATGGACATATGCAGCAGGTGATTGTCCAGGCGGATGCCGAATCGCGTATGCAGCTGGATAAAGCGCTGTCTCTTTATGTTCGCAATAAAACAGGGGGAATGGTGCCGCTCTCTGAGTTTATTCAGCCGCAGTGGGAGCCAACGCCACAGCAGTTGATCCGCTATCAGGGCTATCCGGCGTTCAGGGTGACGGGCTGGCCAAACTGGGGTTATTCGAGCGGTGAAGCGATGGCTGAAATGGAAAGCATCGCGGCAACCTTGCCTGCGGGTTTCGCCATCGAATGGACAGGCCAGTCATTGCAGGAACAGCAGTCCGCTTCAGAAGCGCCCATGTTGATGGTGCTTTCCATGCTGGTGGTCTTTCTGGTACTGGCGGCGCTGTATGAAAGCTGGTCCGTTCCTTTATCCGTGATGCTCGTCGTACCGCTAGGACTCATTGGCGCAATGGTAGCCGTCTACCTGAAAGGCATGCCAAATGATGCCTTTTTTAAAGTGGGCATGATAACCATCATCGGTCTGTCGGCCAAAAACGCCATCCTGATAGTAGAGTTTGCCCGCCAGTTGCAGCATGAGGGCGAAAGCCTGATAAACGCGACGGTCAAAGCAGCGCGGATGCGTCTTCGCCCCATCATGATGACCTCACTGGCGTTTACGCTTGGCGTTATTCCGCTCATGCTGGCTTCTGGGGCAAGTGCCACGACCCAACAAGCGATAGGCACGGGGGTATTTGGCGGAATGATCAGTGGCACCTTACTGGCAATATTTTTTGTGCCGGTGTTCTTTGTAACGGTGCTGACGGTTATCGACCGTGTAAAACAACGTTTAATAAAAAGAAAAACCGCTTAAAAATAAAGAAGCCCGGCGTTCATCTTTAAACCCGGGCCTATAACCTCCCTTTTAAAACAGTAGCAATGCTACGGAGCATGCCTGAAATGCTATTAAAACCTTCCCTGGCGGGCTGGGAACCGTCTGACTTTCATATATATAAAGAAACCTACCGCCAGTACGGTGGCAGTGTAAATACTCATCCGGATGCCGTAGAATTCTTCATGCAACACAAAGATATGCGGTTCACTTTCTGGCATTTTTTTAATGTCGCATTAAATAAAATAACAGCCGCTTATTTTACGGTAAATGACCAGGATTTTGGTCTTAACGTCTGGCGCGAATACCCTTTGTCTTATGACGAAGTCATGATGCCGATTGCCGAAAATGCACGCGTGCTTTTGCCCATTAAAACGAACCGGCTATCATTCAGGCATCGAAACAGCGTGTTAAATTCCAGTTTTCTTTTCAGGACAAAGCGTAAGGTTTGTCTGGTGAAAGATCAGTTTTCCACGAAAACCATAAAAAAAAGAAACAGCGAACTGCGAAAATTCCTCGCCTCAGGCGGAGAAAGCCATCAACTTTCCGCACTTGAGGTTGGTGATATCGCTGATTTCTATATTTATCTTTTTAATAAACGATTCTCTGACACCGTAAGATGCTATGGAAAACTTAATCTCATTGAGATGTTAACCCCATTAAAACATATGATAGCAGGGAGCCTGTTTTTTTATAAAGGGGCGCCCTGTGCAATAGATATGGTTTTGAAAGCGGAAAGTGACAACCTTATTTATTTTGATGTGCCCAATGGCGGCCTTGACCCCGTATTCAACCCACTTAGCCCAGGCAGCTTACTCATGTGGAATAATATTAATGAGGCCAGATCACTGTGTCACTCTGGAAATAAAGCGATGATATTTTGCATCGGGCTTTATGACAAAAACTGGGATTACAAACTGAGATGGGCGAATGCACAACGCACGGGTAAGACTCTTGTCATCTAAGATAGCGTGACCGCCATCAATATAAAGGTCATCAGACCATTCCTTTTTGCCGTCACAAGGACTGTGCGGCAACCCGCTCGCTTTCACAGCCGAATCTTATTCGCTGCACGTCTAAGACGGGCATCGCCGCGGCGGTCATATTTTTGCGTGGTGGTCACGCTGGCGTGGCCCATCGCGTCGCGCACGGTAAGCAGATCTTCGCCGTTATCCAGCATCATGGAGGCGAACGTGCGGCGAAGATCGTGCGGCGCGCATGCCCCGATGCCACTTTCCCTATGGCGTTGATGCAGAATGTGATACACCGCCTGCGGCGTCAGGCGCTCAGACGTGACATCGTCACCGGCGCGGATTCGTGTAAACAGCGCGCCGGGGTTTTCACCGCGCACATTTTCAATCCAGTCCTGAAGCCGCTGCCAGACGGCGTCCGGCATAAACGCCAGCCGTTCTTTATTGCCTTTGCCGAGCACGCGTAACGCCTGGTCCGCCGCAAGAATACTCTCGTAATCGAGCCCGACCACTTCCGAGCGTCGCAGTCCGCAACCGAGCATGACCGCCAGCATGGCGGCATCACGCGGGCCTTTGCAGCTTTTATCCTGTTTACAGTGCGTGAAGAGGGCGCGTACCTCATCAGCAGAAAGCGCCCGGCCTCGCGTGAGGCGGCTGCCGCGCACGGCGCGCACGGCCAGGATCTGCTGGTAGCTGTCGGTATCCATCAGCTTCATCATCCAGGCTTCGCGCGCGGTGCCTTTCAGTGCCGAGAGATAAGTGTTGATGGTCGCGGGCGCACGCCCCGATGCCGAGAGCATCTCCAGCAACCCCTGTATATGATGACGCCGCAGACTGCCCCACGGGCAGTGCTGCAACGTCTTTGCGCCGAGCATTCCGGCGACAATCTGTAAAAACGAGCGCATCGTCTGACGACTGGCTGCCGAAGGCAGGCTGATGAGGTAGGCCATCGCCGGATTGAGCGCGCGCGCCTGCCCGCCGATAGAAAGAGCGTCGCCGGTCTCCCGTGCCAGCGGGCCAGGCAACAGTTTGTCGTCAGGCAGTTCGGTCATGCGCACCCCAGAATGAAAGCGAAAAAAGTGATAGCGTCTCGTAAAAAGTAGCGGGATTATCCCCTGTACGTTGCGCAGCGGTAAAGCTACTTTTTCAAAGGTACATTTTAATAAGTAGCATGACTTTGGCAGCGCAGCGGAGGAAGAAGAGGCGCAACCGACAAAACAGCCGACATCGGTTTTTACTATGACGTGCGGGCGCAGCGCGTGTGGTAGCGTGTAACGGCAGGCGGATTTTTCACCGCTGCGGCACGCCCCTTCTTAATGACGTTTTGATTCGCCCGGCGCGGGTAACGCGCGATGGAACACTTTTCGCGGCGTAAAATATTATTAAACGCAGGCTAAACAACGCGGCGTTTAATAAAGATGCATCTGTAATATATTTTCATGTATGATATACAGTCAGAATTAAAATAGTCATATCATCAGGAAGGTTATAGTCAAAATGACCGTAGCATTGATCGTCTTTTTAGTCGTTATTATCGCCTATGCATTTTATAAGCATACCGCGATGGTAAAATCACGCACGCTGCCATCGCGCGGCGGAAAGCGTCGATAAGCATTCCCTGCTCACACTCTCCGGAAGCGTTCTCAGGGCTGAGAACGCTTCCGCTCTCATGAAAAACCCCTTTTTATTTCAAACCGTTAAGCGAACAAAATTTAGCCGAATTGTCTAAATAGCTAACCGCTTTTATCTGCATCACTTTTATTCCCGTTATTTAAAACGCAGTTTTATCCTTTATTGAAATGGATATTTGGCCCTCGTATTTAAGCAAATATGGAGATATTGTCAGGAAAGTATCAATAAATGTAAGCGCTTTGACGGTGACTAAAATAATGAAAAAAGACGCATTAAAGTATGAGACCGGTTACAGAAACCAAGAAAATTCTTAAGCGCTGCTTATATTGTTTTTGTGTTTTTTGGCGCGACGGATAAAAAACACCCTGGCCATGACGAAAAAACGGCGGCAGGCTGATGAGCCCGACGCCGTCAATGTGCTTTAGCGGAGGGATGCGCCATTGCTGGCGATCACTTCTTTATACCAGGCAAAGCTTTTCTTACGACGACGGGCGAGCGTGCCGCTGCCGTCATCGTGGCGGTCGACATAGATAAAGCCGTAACGCTTGGAGAGCTCCGCTTTTGACGCGCTGACCAGATCAATCGGCCCCCAGCTGGTGTAGCCCATCACCTCCACGCCATCGTCAATCGCCTCGCGGACTTGCACCAGATGATCGTTAAGATAATCGATGCGGTAGTCGTCATTGATGCTGCCGTCGGCCTCCACGCGGTCTTTCGCGCCCAGCCCGTTTTCAACGATAAACAGCGGCTTCTGATAACGATCCCACAGCACGTTAAGCAGCGTGCGCAGCCCCACCGGGTCGATTTGCCATCCCCACTCAGAGCTTTGCAGATGCGGGTTCGGCACCATATTCAGGATATTGCCGCGCGCCTGCTGATTCAGCGCCTCATCGGTGGTGACGCAACCGGTCATGTAGTAGCTGAAGGAGATAAAATCGACGGTAGAGCGCAGCGCTGCGCGATCCTCATCGGTGATGTTCAGGGTGATATGGTTGTCGCGGAACCAGCGCAGCATATAACCTGGGTAAGCGCCGCGGCACTGGACATCGCCGAAGAACTGCCAGGTGCGGTTCTCCTGGAGCGCGGCGAAGACGTCGTCGGGTTTGCAGCTGAGCGGGTACATCAGGCCGCCGAGCAGCATGTTACCGATTTTCGCATCCGGGATTATCTCGTGACACGCCTTGACCGCCAGCGCGCTCGCCACCAGCTGATGATGGATAGCCTGATAAATCTGCGCCTGCGAACTGTCCTCCGGCAGGCCGACGCCGGTCATCGGCGCATGCAGCGACATATTAATTTCGTTAAAGGTCAGCCACCGTTTAACCTTGTGCTGATAACGGGTAAACACGGTGCGCGCATAGCGCTCAAAAAAGGCTATCGTCTCGCGGTTACCCCAGCCGCCGTACTGCGTGACCAGACCCCAGGGCATCTCATAATGTGACAACGTCACAAGTGGCGTGATGTTGTGCGCCGCCATCTCGTCAAACAGCCTGTCGTAGAAGGCGAGGCCCGCTTCGTTGGGTTCGCGCTCGTCGCCGTTGGGAAAGATGCGCGTCCAGGCGATGGAAACGCGCAGGCAGCTGAACCCCATTTCGGCAAACAGCGCGATATCTTCCGGGTAGCGGTGATAGAAATCGATAGCCACATCTTTAATGCCGCTGTCGCCGGGCACGCGCTCCACCACCGGGCCTAAGATGCCTTGAGGCTGCACGTCAGACGTCGACAGGCCTTTACCGTCCGTCAGGTACGCGCCTTCGACCTGGTTTGCGGCGATAGCGCCGCCCCACAGAAAGCCGTCAGGGAAAGTTTTCATGATGTTCTCCTTTGATTAAGCCGGTTCAGCGGTCAGCAGCGGCATACCGGCGGTGATGGCTGTCACCGCGACCGTAGTGACCGTGCGATAGCTGTCGCTGTTGCTGATAATAATCGGGGTGGTTAAATCATAGCCTGCATCAATAATGGCCTGCCGATCGAATTCAATCAGCACGTCGCCGGGCTGCACGCGATCCCCCACGCTGACGCGTGCGGTAAATAGCTGGCCGTCAAGCTTCACGGTGTCGATACCGACATGGATCAGGAGCTCCATACCGTTGTCGCCCTGCAGGCCAATGGCGTGACGCGTCGCGAACAGCGACGCCACGACGCCCGCAAACGGGGCGCGCACCTGGTTATCGGAAGGAATAATGGCCGCGCCCTGGCCCAGCAGGCCGCTTGCGAAGGTCGGGTCCGGGACGTTTTCCAGCGCCAGCACGGTGCCGCTCAGCGGTGCCAGGGCCGCGTTCTCCGGCACAGGGTGCGGCTCGCGGGCGGCAGTGTTCTCGCGTGGCGGCAGCCCGGCGACAAGCGTTAAGCCGCAGGCGAGCACCAGCGCCACCAGCGTGCCGAGCACGCCGCCCCAGAGCGTCGCATCGATGCCGCCGGGCGGGATCATCTGCGCCAGCGTAAAGATGCTGGCAAAACCGAACGAGTAAACGTGGGCGCTGCTGAAGCCGACAATCGCGCCGCCGACCGCGCCCGCCACGCAGCCGAAAATAAACGGACGGCGCAGCGGCAGGTTGACGCCATAAACCGCAGGCTCGGTAATACCAAAAATCCCGGCGGTGACCGCCGAGCCCGCCAGCGTTCTCTGGCGCGCATCGCGGGCTCGCAGAAAAACCGCCAGCGCGGCGCCGACCTGACCCATGATCGCCGGCAGCAGCATCGGCAGCAGGGAATCCTGACCCAGCACCGCCAGGTTATTGACCATCAGCGGCACCAGTCCCCAGTGCAGGCCGAAAATCACGCAAACCTGCCAGAGCGCGCCCGCCGCCGCACCCGCCAGCCACGGCGCGAAGGCGTACATAAACTGATAGCCATGCGCCAGCATCTGGCTGAGCCAGGTGGCGACCGGGCCGATAAGCAGAAACGTCAGCGGCACCGTCACGCCCAGACAGAGCAGCGGCGTGAAGAAATTTTTGATGGAGGAGGGCAACCGCCGGTTCCCCTGTTTTTCGAGCCAGCAGCTCACCCACGCCGCGAAAATAATCGGGATCACCGATGCGCTGTAGTTAAACCAGATAACCGGCACGCCGAGAAACGTATCCGTCAGCGCGCCGGCCTGCTGGCTTGCCTGAAAGGCCGCGATCATGGTCGGGTGCGTCAGCGCGCCGCCAATGGTCATCGTAATAAACGGGTTGCCGCCAAACTTTTTCCCGGCGGTGTAGCCCAGCACCAGCGGAAAGAAAAAGAACAGCGCGTCGCTCGCGGCGAACCAGATTTTATAGGTCGCGCTGTGGGTGTTCAGCCAGCCGCAGACCACCGCAATCGCCAGCAGCCCTTTGAGGATACCCGATGCCGCCAGCACGCCGATAAAGGGCGTGAAGATCCCGGAAACGACATCAATCAGGCGCGCGAACAGCGTACCGCGCGGCGCGTCCTCGGGCGCTGAAGGCGCATCCTCCGCGATGCCGGCTTCGCGACACACCGCCAGCCAGACATCATGCACGTGATTACCAATCACCACCTGAAACTGGCCACCGCTCTCGACGACCATGATCACGCCCGGATTCGTCTTCAGCCCCTCCGCGTCCGCCTTGTGGTTATCCTTAAGCCTGAAGCGCAGACGCGTGGCGCAATGGATGACGCTACTGACATTCTCCTTCCCACCGACGCGGGCGAGAATATCCTGTGCTAATGCCTGATATTCCATTCCGTTTTCCTTCAATGCGTTAACTGAGTTTTAAAAATAAAAAAACCCGAGAACCGCTCCCCGTTAACCGGGAAGCCGCGCTCAGGTTTTGCCTGCCAGAGGCAGTCACAATCCGTCTTTAATGGCCCGCAGGCCGGGGCTTAACGCCCTTCTTTTCGTACCCGCTCGATATGGATAGCGAGGAACATAATTTCTTCCGCCGTCAGCTCGCGCTGATAGCTTTTAAGGAGATAACCGGAAATCTTCTGCGCGCAGCGCCAGGCCTGCGGATAGTTATCTTTCACCGCCGAGTGGAGCGAGAGGTCGTCATCCTCCACCACGGTGCGGGTTAACATGCGCTGGGCGAAAAACTTCAGATGAGTGACAAAACGCTGATAGCTCAGCGACTCCTCATCGTATTCCAGCTGGAGCTGGTATTTCACCAGTTGCAGGATCTCCTGCATCACGCGGGTGACGTGCATCACCTCGGGCATTTCGCTGTTAAGCTGCGCCGTCACCAGATGCAGCGCGATAAACCCGGCTTCATCCTCCGGCAGCGCGACGTCCAGCCGTCGGGCAATCATGGCGCGGGCTTCCTGCCCCAGCGCGAACTCCTTCGGGTAGAGCCGTTTTATCTCCCACAGCAGCACGTTTGTGATAGCCAGGCCCTTTTTCTGGCGCTCAATCGCGTAGTGGCAGTGGTCAGTCAGCGTCACATACAGACTGTCCTGGAGGCGACCCAGACGTTCGGCGGCCAGCGCGATGATGCGATCGCAGGTTGTCATCACCTCAAGCGGGATCTGTGCCAGCAGCTCGCCCAGGCGGCGCACCAGCTCGTCGCTTTGCAGCGCGAACACCTTTTCAATGCGGGAGGTATCCAGTTCGTCGCCCACGCGTCGCTGGAAGGCCAGGCCGCGGCCCATCACGACCTGTTCGCGCCCGTGCGCATCCAGCACAAAGACGGCATTGTTATTCAGTATCTTGGCGATCTTCATCCGAACCCCGGAAACAAAAAAACCTGACCTCCGGCGAACGCCAGAAATCAGGTTTTGCCTGCCGCAGCAGTGACAATCCAGTCATTGCACCTTAGCACTTTTATTCACCGGCTCAATATATCCTCCTGAAAAACGTGAGCCAGCGCGGGTTTTACGCTCTGGGCGGATAAAAGCGGCACAGCACCGCCATCGCCAGCGCGCTGCACAGCGGAAAGACCGCCAGCAGGAGCCACGGCACCGCCGCCTGCGGCGCGGGCGTCAGCGCGTTATCCAGCGCATCGCCAAGCAGGACGTTACCGGTCAGCACCGCCACGCCGCCCATCGAGGCCAGCGCGCCGTAATGCGCGCCCAGGTTACGATTCGCCGCGAAGCGGGGCACGAGATCCATCCCCACTGGCACGATGATCATCTGGCCAAGCGTCAGCAGCGTCACCATACAGGCGGCGGGCAGGAGCCGCAGCACGCCCTGGGGCGGAGTGAAGGGCGCGAACAGCGCCACGCTGATAAACGACGCGCCGAGCAGCCCGAAACCGAGCGGCAGCATCCGCGCGGCCCCGAAGCGACGCGCCACGCGCGCCAGCGGCAACTGCAACACGATAATCAGCAGCGAGGCGAGGATAAACAGCGGGCCGAGCGACGCATCGCTGCTGCCCGAGCGGCGCAGCTCCACCGGCAGCGCCAGATAGAGCTGGTTATAACTAAACAGATAGGCGCTGTAAGCGAGAATAAACGCTACAAAACGCGGCTGGCGGAACGTCTGCCACCACGGCACGATATGCAGCGGCCCGTCGCGATGCGGCGTGCGGGGCAGCAGAATAAACAGCACGACAAGCGCCGCGATAAACACGCCCGCGCCCGCCAGCGCCATCAGCCGGAAGCCAAACCCCGCCATCAGCGAGCCGAGCACCGGCCCCAGCACCGCGCCGAGCTCGCCGCAGACCGCAAACAGCGCGAACCATTCAGCGCGGCTGCGTTTGCCCTCGGCTTCGCTTCGCGTTCCGGCCTGCGCCAGCAGAGACTCGATCGACGGCGAGAACAGTGCGCCGCCGACGCCGGTCAGGCATGCGCCGAGCACCACTTCCCACAGCGAGCCGCCGAGCGCCAGCAGCAGATACCCGGTGATACGCACCACGCAGCCGCACAGAATAATCGCGCGCGCGCCGTAGCGGTCTGCCAGTGCGCCACCCAGTAAAAACATGCCCTGCTGCGAGAACGTACGTAGCCCAATAATCGTGCCAATAAGACCGCCGGAGAGCAGCATATCGTCACGCAGATAGATAGCCAGAAACGGCACCACGGCATAAAAGCCGATGTTAAACACCAGCTGGCTGGCAGAAAGTAAATAAGGCGAGGTATGCCTGGCGGCGTGAGGTGCATCAGTGGACATGAAAACCGCATAACTGTTCAGAAAAGTGAGGGCTCTCATAAAACATATTTGCGTGGTCTTTGGCAACGTCAGGCGCAGAAAAGGGCGGAGAAACCCGATATTGACAACCCCCGGACGCGTCGGTATAAGACCTCGGCCTAAGAATGATTTTCATTTACATAATACAAATTCTAATTTATGCCCACCGTGACGATTTCAGGCCGTTACGCGGCGGTAAAGCGACTTTTTAAGGTTGATGTTGATGAATGTTTTAGTGAAAAAAGCCCTGGCGCTTGGCTTATTCTGCGCCGCCTCGCTGCCCGCGATGGCCACGCAGTATCCGCTGACGATGGACAACTGTGGCATGAAAGTGACCTTTACCAAAGCGCCGGAGCGCGTGGTGGCGCTCGGGCAGAACACCGCTGAAATCATGCTGCTGCTGGGCCTCGAAGATAAAATGACCGCCAGCGCCTTCTGGCCGACCAAAGTGCTGCCGCAGCTTGCGAAACAGAACGAGAAAGTGAAACTGCTGACGGTTGAGATCCCGACGCTTGAGTCGATCCTCGCGCAAAACCCGGATTTCGTCGCAGCCCAACTCCCGCTGCTGCTCGGCCCGGACAGTAAAGTCGCCAAACGTGAAGATTTCACGGCGGTCGGCGTGAACACTTATCTGTCGCCCGGCGTCTGCACCACCACCAAAAACACCGGCGATATCTACGGCAGCCGCAAACAGCTGTGGGACATGACGCAGCTCTATAAAGAAATTAACGACCTGGCGACCATTTTCAACGTCGAGGCGCGCGGCGAGGCGCTGACCAACACCTTTAAAGCGCGTGAAGCTGCTCTTAAAGAAAAATTCGGCAAAGGTCATAAAAACCTCTCTTATCTTTTCTGGTTCTCCAGCGCATCGCCGTCCGCTGACGCCTATGTCGGGGGTAAGAACGGCGCGTCGGGTTATATCGCCCATCTGCTGGGCGGGCATAACGCCGTCACCTCGGAAAGCGAATGGCCGACCTTAAGCTGGGAGAGCATTATCGCCGCCAACCCGGATGTGATCGTGGTCTCCAGCCTCGACCGCAACCGCTGGGCGCTGGATAACGCCGAAGAGAAAATCAAATTCCTGAAAAGCGATCCGGCGGTCAGCCAGCTCGACGCCGTGAAAAAAGGCCATATCGTGGTGATGGACGGCCAGGCGATGAACCCGACCATTCGCACGCTGTACGGGGCCGAGCAGGTGGCCGCGCAGCTTGAGAAGCTCGGGCTCAACTGATGGCAGGGTCGTCTTTAACGGTGGTCAACCGTGTGCCCGCGTTGATATTACTGGGGCTCTCCGTCGTTTTGCTGGCGCTGGTGATTGCGCTGAGCGTAGGGATTGGCGAGCTTTCTATTCCGCTGCAAACAACCTTTGCGGCGGTCACCAACAAACTGGGCCTGACGGCGTATCCGCTTAATCGCATCCATGAAACCGTCATCTGGGATTTTCGCCTCAGCCGGGCGCTGGTGGCCGCCTGTAGCGGCGCGGGCCTCGCCATCTGCGGCGCGGTGTTGCAGAGCCTGCTGAAAAACGCGCTGGCGGAGCCTTACGTGCTTGGCGTCTCCGCCGGGGCGTCCACTGGCGCGGTAGCGGTGGTGGTGCTCGGGATAGGCAGCGGGGCGGTGTCGCTTTCGGCTGGCGCGTTTACCGGCGCGTTCGCCGCCTTTGCCTTTGTCGCGCTGCTGACCAACGGCGCGCGCGGCGGCAACGAACGCACCATTCTGGCGGGCGTCGCCGCCTCGCAGCTCTTTAACGCCATTACGGCCTATACCATCAGCACCGCCGCCAGCGCCCAGCAGGCGCGTGACGTGATGTTCTGGCTGCTTGGCAGCTTCAGCGGCGTGCGCTGGCCGGAGTTTCAGCTGGTGCTCGCCGTGGTGGCGGTGGGGCTGGTGGTCTGCCTGTATCACGCCAAAGCGCTGGACGCCTTTACCTTTGGCGATGATGCCGCCGCCTCGCTCGGCATTCCGGTAGGTTACGTGCGGCTGATCCTCTTCGGGGTCACGGCGCTGATGACCGCCGCTATCGTCAGCATGGCAGGCTCGATTGGCTTTGTCGGGCTGGTCGTGCCGCACGTGATGCGCTATTTCTTCGGGCCGCTGCATCGCCGCCTGCTGGTCGCCTGCGCGATGATGGGCGCGATTCTGATGGTGCTGGCGGATATCGCCTCGCGCACGCTTATCGCCCCGCAGAGCCTGCCGGTAGGCGTGGTGACCGCGCTGGTCGGCGTGCCGTTCTTTGCGGTTATTCTGTATCGCTCAAGGAGATTTTCATGAGCATCCGCGCGGAAAACATCAGCTGGTCGGCAGGGAAAAAGCGCATCGTCAACGAGGTGTCGCTGAGCGTGCCGACCGGGCAGACGCTCGGGCTGCTCGGCCCGAATGGCTCCGGGAAATCGTCACTGCTGCGTATTCTCGCGGGACTGCGCCGCCCGGACGCCGGGCGAGTGCTGCTTGACGACGCGGATATCGCGACGCTTTCCCGCAAAAAGCTGGCGCAGCGCGTGGCGTTCGTTGAACAGCACGCGATGACCGATGCGAATATTCTTGTGCGCGACGTGGTGAAGCTTGGGCGCATTCCGCACCATTCGCCGCTCTCGCCCTGGACGCACCAGGATGACGAGATTGTGCGCCAGGCGCTGACGCGCGTGGACATGCTCACGCGCAGCGATGAAGGGTGGCAGCACCTTTCCGGCGGCGAGCGCCAGCGGGTGCATATTGCCCGCGCGCTGGCGCAGTCGCCCGGCGAGATTTTGCTTGATGAGCCGACCAATCATCTCGATATCCATCATCAGATGCATCTGATGCGACTCATCAGCGAACTTCCCGTCACCAGCATTGTGGCGCTGCACGATCTCAACCACGCCGCGATGTTCTGCGACGCGCTTATCGTCATGCAGCACGGACAGGTGGTGGCGAGCGGCACGCCGGACGAGGTGCTGACGGAAGCGATGCTGCGCGAGGTGTTTAAGGTCGATGCGCGCATCGAGATCTCACCGCATCACGGCAAAAAGCACATCCACTTTCTGTAATAAGCACCGGTAACGTAAAACGGCCCCGTAATGGGGCCGTTTTGTTTTCGCTGCGCTGAGTGGCGCGCCGGGCGTTACTCGTTGCCCCACTGATTCAGGAAATTCGCAATCTCATCGATGCGCGTTGCATCGATACCCGCTTCGCGGGCCATCTCCTGCTGCGCGTCTTCGCTGATCTCTTCGTTATTCATCAGGCGGGTGATGAGCAACTCAAAGTAATGCGCCAGGCGGTCGCGCTCGGCGTCATCCACGGGCTTTTCCGCTTCCGTCGCGTACTCATCGGCGATGTCATAAAACTTAATCGGGATCTCTTTGCTCATAAGGCGTTCCTGAAGTGGTGTTTGAGCCAGCGGCTACAGGGGTTTTGTGAAAAGGATAGTACCATTCTTCACAGACGGCAGAAGGGTAAAAACCCCGAAAGGCGAGGGTTCGGGGGAACGTAGTGTCCGTGCGCATCCGTTATTTAACATAAGATAGATTACGCGCACCATGATCAAGCGCGTGAAAAGGCTGATGATGTGGTCATATTTTACCCTGCTGCTCATTTTGCTGGCTACATGGCTTACTTAACGATTAATAAATATGCTCAGGCTCGTAAAACCACTGCTATAGGGGTAGACAGCCGCGGTAATATCATCTCGCATCCAGCGAATGTGCTGTACCCCCTGTACAGCACGTATGAGCGAAAGGAAACAATGTGAATATTATCAGTGGCGACAGACATGCCGGGAAGCGAGTTCTGTAAAATATTGCATCCTGATGGCTACGGCGGATATGCGGTATGAGGGAAACAGAATGACATTAAATGATTTAATCAATCAGTTATTGAGCTTTGACAGGAAAACACCTGCCTTCACGCCCGCACTCGCGCGCCGTTCATAACATTCGCCACTCAAATACGATACACTTGCGCCACTTTTATGGCATTACGACAGCCGTTGGCGAGCCTGAAACCGGCGTCATCGCCTGCGGCACAAAGCATTATCTGGAGTGTGACATGCTGGAAAAACTGCGTACCCCGGAAGGAAAAAAATTCCTGACGGCATTAGCGATTATTTTTATCACCGTGCTGACGGTGGTCTCCCGCGTGACGTTTGAGGGCGTCGAGGAGCAATACAACCTGCCGATGGGAAAATGGAGCCATTCGATGTTCATCATGCAGGGCGCGTGGGTACTTATCTACAGCTGTCCCTTCTCGTTTATTATCTCTCTTCCCTTCGCGTTCTACTTTTTAGGCCCGAAAGACGATCGCGGTTAGCCTGACGACGCGGCCGCCGTTGAGCGAGGAATAAGGATTGATCATGAAAAAAAGGCTGATGGCCTGCGCGCTGTTCGCAAGCTTAAGCGTGCAGGCGCAAAACCATGACCTGCCAGCGCCGGTAAAAGCGCTGGAAAAACAGGGTATCACCATTATTAAGCCCTTTACCGCGCCCGGCGGCGTTGAGGGCTGGCTCGGTAAATATCAGGACACCGGCGTGACTATCTACCTGACGCCGGATAAAAAACATGCCATCTCAGGCTATATGTACGATGAGAAAGGCAACAATCTCAGCGAGAAAATCATTAACGATGAGATTTATATCCCGGCGGGCCGTGAGATGTGGCACACGCTGACAAAGGCGGCAGGGATTAACGAGGGCAGCGACCAGGCGGACTGCCCGGTGGTGGTATTCGCCGATCCATTCTGCCCTTATTGCCATACATTCTGGCAGCAGGCGCAGCCTTTGCTGAAAGAAAAGCGCATCAGCCTGAAAACCTTGCTGGTCGGCGTGCTGCGCCCGGACAGCGGGCGTTACGCCGCTGCCGTGCTGGCATCGGACAATCCGGCGAGTGCCTGGCAAGCGCTGCAAGCCTCAAACGGAAAAAACAAACCGACGCTGCCGGAGAAAACCTCGCAGGCGGCCTTCAAACAGATCCAGCACAACCAGTCACTGATGGACCAGTTGGGCGCTAACGGCACGCCCGCCATTTACTATCTGAATAAAGATAAGGCGTTGCAGCAGATTGTCGGGCTGCCGAACGCCGAACAGATGGCACGGCTTGCGGCCTGCGAATAAAAAAGGGCCTCCGGTACGGATGGCCCTTACGGCGCACTGGCGTTAATCCGTTATTTGTCACCGGGCGGCGCGAGCGTAAGGCGGTTGTTGCTGGCTTCGATGACCCTGGGCGCGTCAGGATCCAGCTCATCGCGCGCGAGCACCACACGCCACGTATCCCGGGCCTCATCAGGCGCCATAAACATGGCCGCGACCGCCACATAGCGCGCGGCCTCCTCCAGGGGAATATCAAGCGTAAGCGCCTCGCCCGGACGCAGCCGGACATCTTTTTCACCGACAAGATCCGCGTTGAGCGCCTGGCTGTCATCGGCAAACAGCGACGGGTAATCAGTGCTGTCGAACGCCTTACGATCTTTCAGCTGATAAATACGCACTACCGTCGCGAGCGACGCCCCGCTGGCGTTGTTGTTGACGCCTTCCCGCGCCCGGAGATCCATATGCAGGGTTTTCACCTGCTTATAAAAAAGCGACTGCGTCACGGAGGCTGCGCCATCCGTCACCTTTTGCGTCAGTCCGCAGCCCGTTGACGCCGCGGCTATCAGCAGCACGGCAGAGAATTTACCAGCGGTAATCGCCATCTTCATCGACCTCCCTTCGGGGAATATTTTCACGAACCCGCGCCCAGCGCCCCAGGTGAATCGTTATCATCGAGTCACTGCGCTGCGCGCTATTGCTCAGCGGCTTCAGCACCGCGGTGCGGCCAATTTGCGCCGCGCCCTCCTCCCGGCAGCAAAGTCGGGCGTCCGGTAAGAGATGTCGGGCCACGCGCAGTTGTAACCGCACATCCAGATGAGAGCCGGGATAAATGTGCAGCAACGCCAGCAGATCGCGATACAACTCCCCATTCGGCAGCCAGCCTTTCACTTCCTCCACCGACGCCGTGGTGAGACGCAGCAAAACCTGACCGTTAACATCGGTGGCACAGCTCCCCATCACTGGCCGGTGCTTCAGGCTGACAGGCTGGCGCAGGCTCATCCTGACAGGCTCCCGCAGCGGAATACGACAGCGGTCATGATGAAAAATCTCCGCCCGCGTATGCGGCGCAAGGAGTCTGACCAGCGCTGTCATTCCTTCTGCCGTGCGGCCCGGCAGCATCATCACGGGCAGGAGCGCCAGGCACCGTGACAGCGGCGTACCGACCGTGGTCGCGCATCCTTTAATACCGAGCCCCACCAGCCCGAGCAGATATTGCGAGGTCTTATCCGTCCCACCCGCCTGAAAGGTGGCGGGGTAAGAATATTTTCGCCAGATCCGGTAATACTGGGTGATCAGCCGGTGGTTAAAGATATCGAGAAAATCCCGCGTGGCTTCATAGCCTTCCCGGCGCTGCGCGATATCGTTGATATAGGGCGTCGGCAATGGCGACTCCACGCCGTAGAGTCCCATAAAGTTGACCCGGATCGTCGGCGGCAGATGCGGATGCTCTGGCGTTTCAACACCGCGAATTTCGCTGGTCGGAAAGCCCATGCCTGGATGCGGACGAAAACGCACGGGCTCATGGCGCACCTGCCAGCCGCTGCCAGGTACGCCCGCATCAGGGTGATGGCGCTCAAGCCACTGGCAGAACCGATAAAAATTCATATACGGCAGCTGATGCCGCAGTTGCTCCGTCAGCCAGGCAGGCGCGGACTGTGATTCTCTTTCCACCGGATACATTTCCCTTCTGGCTGAACAATCAGGGTGAGCTGGTTAAACTGGTTCATATCGGCATAGAGCGCAAAGAAGCGGTTGAGCATCTCGCCGAAGAGGTGAATATCGCCCTCGCCGGTGTAACCGCTGCTGTCGAGCGTCACTTCGATATCCAGCCCACGCAGTAAAAATCCTTCCTCAAAGCGCTGAATGCGGTGGTGCCGCACCGCGAGAATCGCTTCGATACGCCGGTTATTGAGCGCATCGTCCCGCCAGTTATAGAGCGCAAGCGTGCCGCGCAGGACATCCGCGCTGCTCATCATATTGAGAAAACGGGTGCCGAGATGGCTTATTACCCGCCAGTGAAACCGGTCTTCAGTGGGCGGATAGGCAGGCAGCGTCGGTTTGCAGAGATTACGCACCGACAGCCGCGTTTGCGTCACCTGTTCGCAGCGGTACAGAAGCGTGCTTTGCAGCGCCCGGCGCGGCAACTGGCCATTGGTGCCGGTAATACGCAGCGACACGGTTTCTTTTTCCAGCACCCGCTCCGCCTCCCACGACTGGCCGCCCAGGATAAGCCAGGTGTCATGCATGCCGGTCACGCCCCGCCTGACGCGCGTGTGGTAATAACGCTCCGGCGCATGGCGGCGCATCATGCCTCCCTGATGGCGAAAGCTGGTGAACGGCACATAGCGCGCATCGCCGGTTCGCCCGGAGCCCGTGACCGCGTCCACCGAATAGATCTCGGTATGGCCATCCTGCAGGCGTTTCGGGCGCAACAGATATTCATTCTCCAGGCCAGTAATGGTTAACGGGTCCGCTTCCAGGGTGAAGAGGTTGATAACGGGCACGCAGTGCAGGCGCAGCGCGCTGTCCGTGACGGGCAGATCCGCCTGCCATGTCTGGCTGAACACCACCTCGATATCGAAAAACGCTATTCCCGCAGGCAGGCTGATGGTTTCCAGGCCGTTAAGGTGAACGAACATAAATTTTTCACGAAAGGCGAAATACTCCAGCAGCAGTTGCCAGCCGCTGAACGCGCTGTCGCCAGCGGGCCACAGGGCGTCATCCTCGCCAAATCCGCCGGGTGAAAAGTAGCCGTCGAGTCGCACCCGCTCTGGCTTCTCAGGCAGTCGAAGGTATAACGCCGCCTGGCGGCGCGTCAGCATCAGATGCAGGGCGCTGCCGGTAACGGCGTCCTCGCCCAGGTACAGCGGGAGACGGCGAAGATCGGTCTGTCGCCAGCTCGCCTGTTCGCTGCAGGCGAAGCGGATCCGCAACGCCGATCGCCCGTCCGGCTCCGTGGTCATCACGACACCGGATATCGCCACTGGGTTGAGCGTCAGGTCGCGGGTGGTGCGATAGCGGCAGACGGTATTTGTCGGTCCTACCGGGCGGGAGGCGATTTCCAGCCCTTTGGGGATGTTTTCCGCCATTTTCATCGCCGCGAGATCCGGCGTCAGCGCCACCACGGACAGCGAAGGGATGGTCCGCAGATAGTGCGGCCACAGCATACTGACCAGGCTTTCGGTCAGCTCCGGCAGGTCATCGTCGATTTTCTCGCGCAGGCGACCTGTCGAGAAGGCGAAGCCCTCCAGCAGGCGTTCGACATAAGGATCGGGGGTACCGGCTTTGTCGAGATCCAGCATTGCCGCCCGGTCGGGATGGGTTTCGGCGAACTCTTTTGCCGCGTCACGCAGATAGCGCATTTCGGCGTCAAAATAACGCAGGGTTAAATCGTCCATAAAAAACCGTCGTTAAGTATGTGAAGAAAGGCGTTTCAGCGCAGGGCTAATCAGCGGCGGGCATAACATCGCCGTCATCTTCGCGCCCGGTGTCGGTCGCGTCAGGGGCGCTCACGGTGAACAGCTGGTCCGGCAGCGAAAAATGACGCAGTTTCAGCAGTGCAAGCGGGCCTTCGCCTGCTTCGGTACGAAGCGTGTAGTTGAGCGCGCGGCCATCCGGCGCATGCCAGGTCAGGTTCCAGCTGCTGTTGAGCCCGGCATAGGCGCTGACTGATGCCCGATCCAGCAGGCGTATCCAGCCCCATGCGCCGGACATGTCGGCATACAGGCGCGTGCCCGCCTGCGTGCTGATCCAGCTCAGGCTGGCGCCCGGCGCTTCGGTATCCTGAGGCCAGGTAACGCGCTTCCAGACGGGCATCTGATTCATATAGGTCAGCTTCTGGCCGTCAATGATCAGGCTCGTCTGCATCACGCCCGCCGCCGTTCCCGGTCGCAGATCGAAATGCATCCCCGCCTCGCCGTTGGTGAAGACGACATCCGCGATATGGCTGAGCGTATCCATCGCCTGCAAAAAAGCCGGATTGAAGGTGAGCCCCTGCGCGTTGATATCATCCGCTACCCAATGGCTCCCTTCTTTGTGCAGCACGCCATTGAGCCGGGTCTGTAAAAAGCGGGCGATGCGGCCGCTCTCGGCGTCGAGATACTTCGCGAGCAGCGGCAGAGAGACGTCGCTGCTCGCGTCTTTAAAGGGATATCGCCCGCCAAACGCGCTGTTCCAGTCATCCACCACGGCGGCGCGCCACTGGGCGTTGAAGCTTTCCGCCGCCGGCGTCAGCACCTGCTGCCAGGCCTGTTCCATGGGCCGCACAAACACCGTTTGCCCGAATCCGCTCCACTCCTGGCCAAGCCCGGCCGCGACCAGACTGCCGTAGTCGCGGGTTTCGGTTAAATCTATCGCCTTGCCCTGAAATACCGTCTGGGCCAGCGCCTGCGTCATCGCCTGCGGATCGGTGGCGTTCGTCACCTGCTGAAGACGCAGGCGTACCTGCGTGACGCGGGTAAGATAGGTCTGCAGGCTAAGCCCGGTATTTCCCGTCCCCGCCGCTTTATCCTCCAGCAGCGCCAGCACCGGGCCAAACGTGGCGTCCAGCGGGCCATGCGCGCCGGCGCGCTGATCGATGACCGGCTGTTTATCCTGTGCAAACAGGTTTTTTGCAGATTTCACCAGCGAATCGGACAGCGCTTCGCCGGTCTGCCCGGTGCGCCCCTGCACGGCCAGCGTGTTCATCAGCGCCACCAGCGGGGACTGGCGTACGTCGGCCATCAGCGACAGCTGGTCGATAGCATCCGATAGCGTGGCGGCAGGCTGCCAGCGCAGGCTATTAAGAAAATCCAGCCAGGCGCTGCTGAAGTCGGCGAAATAGCGCGCCGTCAGGCGCTGTTTCAGAGAGTCCGGGGAGAGCGACGGCGTGGCGGGAAGTTTGCTGTCGCTCAGTACCCAGTCCATCTCCTCGCGACGCGCCGTCACCACGTTATCCATCGCTGGCTGGACCGCCTCTTCCCACGCCTGCCGGGTAAACATGCCGGGCACCACGTTGTCCGTCGTGAACAGTCGCGCGGCGTCGGTGTCGCCGGTCATATCCGCGAGGCGCATATCCGCATACTGGCGTGCAACCTGTGCCAGCATTTTCTGATACAGAGAGGATTCACTGTTACGCATCCCCATCTGGCGAATCAGCAAGGTGCGGGCCTGGGCTACCAGCGCCTCATCGGCGTGAATACGCCACTGCGGATGCGTCTTCAGCGTCGCGCCGTAAAACGCGAGCAGCGCCGCGCCCTCCCCCTGCCATCGCGCCGCTTTTACGCCCTGGCGCTGCGGCCAGTGCTGCATCAGCGTATTGGCAAACCAGGCGGCGTCCATTTTTTCGGGCCGGGCGAGCATCAGACAGAGTTTCAGCCAGTCATAGGCAGGCTTCGCCATCTCCTCGCGCAGCGGACTGTCAGGCGGCAACTGGGTGAATGCGCTGAGGTGTTTTTGCAGATGTAACGCCGCGGCGTCGCGTAACAGCGGCTGCGCGCTTTCGCCATAGCGCGCCAGCAGCGCGGACAGCAGCGCGGACAGCAGCGCCTCATTCTGACTGAGCCCCGCGCGTTCATACCAGGGAACGCCGTGCGCGGCGCGATATTGCAGGCGCGCCAGCGTCTTCTGCAATGCCAGCAACGCCTGAAGGCGCATATCGACGGACTGGTTGCGGTTTCGCGCCTGTTGCGCCAGGGTCTGCGCCACAGCGACCTGCTCGCGGTTAGCGATAAAGGAGAGCGCCATCCATCCGCCCCAGAGCGCAAGCAGCATCGCCGCAGCAACTTTCAATACGCGCTGTCGGCTGACGCCGGGCCTGCGCGGACGTAAGCCTGCCGGTAGCGTCTGGACTGAATCCGGCAGCACATCCCAGCGGTTATCTTTACCCCAGTGGTGGCGCACGCGCCGGGCAGCGCCTGATGACGGCGTGCTGAACAGAACACCGGCCAGCGACAGCGGACGGTAAGGATTAAGCAACATTGCCAGCGGACCGGCGATGCTCGCGGGATTGCGAATCAACCTATCGGCAAGGTGAAGCAAAAAAGCGTGTCGGGGATGATGCGTGATTTGCTGTATCCCCTGGGCGGTCAACGGGGCTGTAAGCCTGGACAACTGCGCGGTAAGGCTTTGCGGCGAACACGCTGACGCCAGCAGGCATCCGACAGCCTGCGTGACGCGCCCGGTTTGATCGGTCGATTGCGGGTGCAGCGACCAGACATACAGCGGTATTCGCCATCCCAGCGCCTCATAACGCTGGTGCAGCGCATGGGCGAGCGCATCCATCGCGTCCGGTGACAGCGGCCCTGCAACGCTCGCATCGTCACTTTCCGTCTGGTCATCAAACGCTGAGGTGACCCATATCACGCCGTCAATGGGGCGGCGACGCAGTTTACGCAACGCGGTAAGCCACGCAAGGTCGGCTTCTTCGCGAATATCACCACCCCACAGCAGCAGCGTTCCCTGGTCTTCCTGCCAGCGTTCGCGCGGGAGTTTTGGGGTGAGTTGTTCGACATCATCAACGTTGCCGGTTACCAGCAGGATGCGGGTTTTGCGGGGCCAGAGGGGGCCGTAGAGGCTGCGCATCGCTTCGCGGATGTTATCAACGGCAGTATGTGGAGCAGAGCGTTGCGCGAGTCTGTTCTCATCGGCAGGTAAAATATTCGTTTTCTGCGCCTCACGGCGAAAAATACGCGCCTGAACGCTACGGTAAAACGTGGGCAGAAATCGCAGCAAAACGACAAGTAACGCTATTAAAACACCGGCAATGAATTGTTCTTTCGGCGTGTTAATTCCCAACCACGGGCCATATTCTTTCAGCAGCCACCCGAGAACCAGCAGCCCTGATATCATCAATCCCGTCTGACCAAAGCGGCCCAGATAACTACCCCGTATATTCATCCTCAATCCCTGGCATTATGGTGCTGATAAAATGTTCCTGTGCAGAAGAAAATAACGTCAGTACGGACTGATGATGCAAACTGATCCAGTCAGCGGCCAGTGCCGTTAACAGCCATGAGGAAAAAGGGCCTGGTTTTCCGCACCACTTTTCCAGTAATTCATTTTCTTCTGGTTGCCATGCCGTACCAAAGGCCGTGCCGATCGCTATCAGCTGCGCAAAGTATTTATTCCAGGCTTTTACATCACCAAGAATGTGTTGTGTACGGCAGGCGCTAACCTGCGTTTGCAGAAAAACCCTGAGATCGCTGTCAAAGCAGTTCATATCCAGCGACATTGGCCTCAGCAAACGCGCTGAAGGTGAAAGATGATATTTATTTGCTACGTCATCGCTGGTTAGTAATAGCGCCGCCAGTCCATCCGAATAACGTTGTCCGCCGCTCAGTTGCAGTACAACAACAAAGTCAGCCATCAGCATCGGATTTTTCAAGTGCTCTTCCAGCACAGAAAGGGAGAGTGCGTCTGTCATTAACAATGTTTCACGAATGATCGGTTGGGCAATATACTCTTGCCAGACAGAGCAGAAATCGTCGGCTAACGTTTCTGCAGGCTGGTCAGTGACAATCGTAATGCGCAGAGGCAATACTGATGCAACAGGGTTTAAGTGACTTTCCAAAGCCGCTATCAGTAGCCTGATTGCGCTGATACTCGTCATTTCACGCCCAGCAGATAAATCTATTCGGCGTACGAGCCCATATTGTTGAACATGCTCCTGACCAATAGCCCTCGCAGAAAAATTATCCGGAAGAATAACCGTACTGGCTATAACTGCTATATAGCGCTGAGCCCATTGCTCCCAAACTTCCTGGCTATGCTGTGCCTCTTCTTGCAAAAAGGCATAGTGGTTAACCTCCCTAAACCACAAATAACATCTCCCCATAAAAAGAAGCAGCCATCCTGCTGCGGGTATCGATGAAATGAACCAGACATTGGTATCTGACAACGCAGCGCTCATCATCGATGCATGGGCAATAAATAATAACGCGCTGACGATAAGGCTCAGAAAACCTGCTATCAGCCATCGAAATAACGACGGTGCAGGTGATAAGGCCTTTACCAGTAATGTATTTCTTTCCCAGCTCATGGTTTATCCTATTGCACATTCCGGTGCGCCAGAAATGACCTGACAACCACACTGGCACCGGCAACCATTAACCACAACCGCTTTACCATCCGAAACCCACTCCGTTGAGCCCTCGATAATTTTATTAACGCCATGCCCAGGGATCGGGCAACTGACGGAATCGCCAACTAAAGCCACCAGGCGCCCGTTCACACTCATTGTTGATGAGGCTGATATCACAACGCCGCCATGCGT
The DNA here is from genome assembly GCF_001277235.1 of Cronobacter dublinensis subsp. dublinensis LMG 23823. Lineage (NCBI taxonomy): Bacteria > Pseudomonadati > Pseudomonadota > Gammaproteobacteria > Enterobacterales > Enterobacteriaceae > Cronobacter > Cronobacter dublinensis. Next base: position 38,765 of record NZ_CP012267.1, on the reverse strand, counting down.
GGTTTTATCACCATGCAATACAAATCCTTGAGACAACTTTAAACCCTCGTTAATAATCGCAGTGTTGCCAAACTTTAAAAGAAAGCATAAGTTAGATGTTCAGATGATATTTATTACATTATTCATATTCCATACGGCACGGTGCCACCCAGCGCAGGGACGGTTGAGAAAACCGAATAACTCGACCGCGTTTACTGCGCCATAAATGGTTTTAATCGTTTTGCCATCGAGCCAGACCGTCTTAAAAGCAACCGGGTTCCAGTATGCTGAATTTACAAGAAGGGACAATCAAATTAATAAACAAGAACAAAGTTTATCCTCAGCTAACATATTTCTCCCAGAGAACACAGTTCACCAGCTTCCATAAGGATATTTTTTGCCTTTTATGAACTCTACTATATCCTCATCATATCCATAGCTGAAGTTACTACTGGTTACCCCTTTGCACATATCCAGATCTTTCCCGGATACGGTTATTATTTTGGTTTCCGTTTGTTCAAGATTAGGGCGGCCATTGTTTTCCAGCCAGACCCTCACTTTCCCTTCAGGCGCAAGACCAATAACCATATACTGGAAGAAATACGTTTCTTTCGGGCTGTAGTTACTGGCCTCCGTAGTCAGCATCTTTTGCCATGTTTCATCATGGAATATCAGCGTAGTTTCATAAACTTTCTTGTCAATAATGGAATCCCAGCAAAATAACATTGCCCGGGGAGGGGATTCGGTCTTATTAAACGGAGAGGGCCCCTGTCCTGCGTACTGATCCCAGCCGCCCACACTTTGCCCCTGGGGCTGGTCTATTGTCCGGAACACCATACCGTACCCATTGACATCAATTATTTTAACAAGGGTGACCTGTGCGGGCAGCGCTTTGGGGGTTGAAAATGAAAAATACCATTCATCAAAAGGGGCTTTAATTTCACTTTGATTCGCAGGCTTACTGCAACCTGCAAGGGAAACTGATGCCAGAATTAATATAGCGGCTAATTTCATGCTTTTTCTCCTTTCATATTCCATACGGTACGGTGCCACCCGGTGCAGGGATGGTTGAGAAAACCGAATAACTCGACCGCGTTTACTGCGCCATAAATGGTTTTAATCGTTTTGCCATCGAGCCAAACCGAATTAAAAGCAACCAAGTTCCAGTGGGCGGGGCAGTAAATACACTCAACATCAACAGTAGGTTAATTCCCTCAAAAAATGGTGTCAATTCAAGGCTCATATATATAATGATGTTTTTATTTAATAAAAATTAACCTATAAAACAAATGATTCACCAAGAGCCATAAGGATAAACTTTCCCTGCTATAAATTCTTTAGTGGTATTACTGTACCCTTTAGAAAAATCACTTTCTGTAATATTTTTGCACATATCCAGCTCTTTCCCGGAGACGGTTATTATTTTGGTTTTCGTTTGTTCAAGATTAGGGCGGCCATTATTTTTCAGCCAGACCCTCACTTTCCCTTCAGGCGCAAGGCCAATAACCATAAATCGGAAGAAATACGTTTTTTTCGGGCTGTAGTTACTGGCCTCCGTAGTTAGCATCTTTTGCCATGTTTCATCGTGGAATATCAGTGTAGTTTCATAAACCTTCTTATCGATAATGGAATCCCAGCAAAATAACATTGCCCGTGGAGGAGATTCAGCTTTATTAAACGGAGAGGTGCCCACCCCTGCGTGCTGGTCCCAGTGGCCCACACTTTCCCCCTGGGGCTGGTCTATGGTGCGGAACACCATACCGTACCCATTGACATCAATTATTTTAACAAGGGTAACCTGAGCGGGCAGCGCTTTGGGGGTTGCAAACGTAAAATACCACTCATCAAAAGGGGCTTTGATTTCACTTTGATTCGCAGGCTTACTGCAACCAGCAAGGGAAACTGATGCCAGAATTAATATAGCGGCTAATTTCATGCTTTTTCTCCTTTCATATTCCATACGGAACGGTGCCACCCGGTGCAGGGACGGTTGAGAAAACCGAATAACTCGACCGCGTTTACTGCGCCATAAATGGTTTTAATCATTTTGCCATCGAGCCAGACCGTCTTAAAAGCAACCGGGTTCCAGTGGGCGGAACAATGTATATATTTCCCTATTAACTGAAGTTCTGATGATGTAAATGGAGTAAATGTTCTGCCAATTCTTATCGCCTTTCCTTGAGAAATTGCTTTTTCACTCAAAAACTCAAGTTCGGCTGGCAAGCTTAATTTTTCATTTGTGGGTTCGATTTCTTTGAATTCACATCTAGCTTCTTTCGCTGCGTCTAACATGACCCGTAAACTAACTTTACTCCAGTCATTGGAGACGATACGTTTCAACGTCACAGCGGCACCTGTGCGCTTTTCCGTTATTCCCGCACGCTTCTTGTCAGGATTGATCAGATAGTCATACCAGGTCTCGGTTTTTACTTCACCGTTAGCCAGAAGTGGATGAAGATTGGGGCAGTTTTTCAGAACAGGTATTTCAGCCTCAGCCTGTCGGTAAACCGCCGTATTTTCGGGAAGAATATCGTCTCTTACGGTCTCGCTGCGGGGCTTTGTTAAAAAAAGATATTCCTGCTCCTCTGGGTTATAACCGCCTCCGATATCCGAATGCACGCCAGGCAGAACCAGCTCTGGCCAGGATTCCTTAATACTGTTAAGGCTGAAATTATGGCGACATTCATGCATCGCCGTTATCTGGAAAACCTTCTGCGCAATATCCTCTGGCAAATCCAGAGCTATGCCTGGATTATTACCATCGTGCGGATCCCATCCTACCGCACAAACGGTATCAAACAACCCCAGGAACCTGACTTCACCGGCTGGTTTGCCATGCTGCTTTCGCCCCTGCAGCCCCTCCTTGATGGCCTGTTGTACAGCCTCATCATTGTTTCTGACACGATTGGCAAAGTGGCGTGCTGCCGCGGCCCCCCGGCTGAACCCAAAGATATCGAACTGAATTTTTTCAATGGCGAATGATATGTCATTGTTTTCCTCAAAAAGACCACTTATTTCAGATGCAATCTGAGCAATGCCCTCATCGGTTTTGTCTACCACACCTTCGGATAATTGCCCCGTCCCCAGGGAATACAGACTATCTTCTTTGCCTTTCTGCGTGCCGATACCCTGAATATAAACTGCACGTTGATAACGTGATTTCTCATCTGTAATTTGGTTATCTCTCAAATAAAGCGTATTTAGCCAGTGCACGTTTGAATAGTAGCCCATATAGCTGCCGCTCCCCGTTGCACTCATTCCCAGCTTTTCGACACAAAGCTCGACATCCTCTTTAATAAGACCAACATTAAGATGAGTACAGCTCTTCAAAAGACGTTTATCTGTATTAAAAAAATTGTTCCCGGTGCCATCAAAAAACATCCCGACAGTAATAGTAATACTGATAACCGGTTTACGTTTGCAGACAATGGTTTTCTCAGAGCATTTTATATCGGTTAAATGCTCACCGTCACTCGTTTCCCATCCGTGATACTCCGTCATGCTTCATCGCTCCCTGCTGTTTTACTGGTACCCAGTACCTCGATATTTATCCTGCTCGGCATGGATGTGTTAACTGGCATGGTTTTGCCCTTTTCATCAGAGATGCCGGTAAAAACCTGGCCGCCGGCTGTGGTGATTTTATATTCGGCATTGGGGATACTATTCCCTTCTTCATCCTTCAGGGTATAGCTCCCTCCATATCCCAGCGGAAACTCATGCGTGGCGGTGTTCAGCATCGCGGGCCCTATTTTCTGTACATTAAGGCATTTCATCAAAATATTACCCGGCGCCCCCAGCTCAATATTACCGCCGCTCATTTTAATATAAGCGCCGGCACAATTAATGATCAGTTCTGTTGCCGCCGTAATTTCAACCTTCCCTTCCGTACTGGTTACGCTGATATCCTGTTTCGCCATAACGTCAAGCGCATCATCCTGCGCCTGTATCTCCACTTTACCTTTCGCCGCAAACAGCTTTATTCCGGCCTTCTGTGCCAGCATGCTCACCGTTTCCCCTGCAGCCACCGTAAAGCGCTTCAGCGCGCTGATGTCCGTGTTCAGTTGCGACATGATCCCCACGCTGGCGCTGCCGGAGGCGATGCGGACGGCCCGTGGGCTGGTGATACTCACACCTTCCGGCGCGTTCAGCACCATCCCCGGTTGCGCAAGATTTTTCAGGGACTCTGACAGCTTCACCTGGCTCTGAAGATCAGCGGGCAGCGCGCCCGCCGTTTCCGCCGCATCAGACAGGTTCCGGGCCAGGCTCAGCGCATTCTCCAGTTGGGCAATTGCCTCCTTCATGGAGAGCATGTTATCGCCCGCCAGCAGTTGCTTATCCGCCGTAATAAATACGCCAGCCCCACCGCGAACACTCACCCATTTGTCGGTGCGCAGCTCCGCGCCCTCGCCGCGTAATGTCCGTCCGGCATCCACATTATGTCCGAGGTTCAGCTGCGTCTTGCCGCCATACTCGGTGCTGAGCTTGATATGCTCCTCGCCGCGCTTGTCCTCCATGCGCAGCTTGTTGTTGGCGGGTGTGCGGATAACGTTGCGTGTGCTGTTCTTTTCCGTCACAGGGTCAACATGACGCGAATCATGCAGCGCATGGGCAATATAGGGCCGGTCCGGGTCGCCTTCGTGAAAGCCGATGGCCACCTCGGTGCCCTGTATCAGCGGAAAGTGAAAGCCGTAGAGATCGCCGCCATAGGGTTTCGCGAGGCGCACCGGCATACTCTCCTGCCCCGGCGATTTGTCATCCCGGTCGGCGTCGAACTTCACCCGGTACAGCCCGGCCGCATCCTGCCAGGCGTAGATATCTCCGGGCTTCGCGCTGGTCACGCGGGCCGTCATGGTGCCTGCCACTTTAGGCCGCGGCAGCAGCGGCGGCCGCCAGCACAGCGTCTCGCTGTAGGGCACGGCCATGATATCCACGTGCAGCGCATGCTGACGGCTGGCGCGTAATCCGGTTCCGGTGATGAGCACCGGCGCCTGCAGCGGCGACGGCAGGCACGAAGGCACGGTGTCGATAACCGTCAGTATCTGCCCCGGCGCCAGGCTGGCATCCGTACTGTTGCCGGTTATCTGCGTCTGGTTCGCCAGAAAGCGCTCATGGTCCAGGCGGGCGTAAAAGTTGGCGGTCTCAGTGGCCGGCTCATTTTTGTCGCCGCGCACCAGGTGCCGCAGCCGGTAGTGATACACGTCGCCAAAGGTGCTGCCCTCGCCGTCGCCCCGCGTCATGTCCGCCGGTGCCGACTGCAATACCGCCTGCGCCTCGCGGTGGTTGTAATCGCGGGTCGTGACGCTGGCCTCCACCACATGGTGGGCAACCTTCAGCCCCCACACCGAGTCGGCCCCGCTGTCGCTCATGCCGGACGGGCTGTTGACCGGCAGCGTTTTACCCGGCAGCAGCCCCCGCTGCGCATCGACAAAATGCACCACTTCGCTCTTCGCGTCCGGTTGCAGCGTGAAGTAATAAAATATTCCCACTTCCGCCAGAAGACGCCGGATAAACGTGAGGTCGCTTTCGTGGTACTGGTTTATCTGCTCACGCTTCGGGTACGGTTGCCTGAGAATAAATTCGTACTCCCAGTCATGCAGGTGATGCTCGCGGAGGATCTGCTCCACGACCCGGGGCACCGACTGGTTCACGAAAAAGCGGTGCGTGCGAAACGGTTTATCGAGCAGGGCAAGAAAGGGCGCGAGGTTTATCAGATACGTCGCCTGATCGGCTGAGCAGCTGATGCGTTCAAACGTGGTCACAACGCCGTGCACGCGTCTGCATTCCGCAAGGCATTCCAGCAGCCCTCCGCCCATCGTCAGCGTGGCAGGTTTACTGATTAACTGTCCGGCCTGAATATCGTTATCCGGGCTGGTAAAGATAATCTGGTAGTCATAAAGCTCGCTTAATGCTTCCCTGCCGCTGAATTCCTCCACATCCAGAGGCGCCGTACAGGAGGGAATATCCAGCTGATAGCGGTTGAGCGTAGTGGCGAGTAAATCTGTGAAGGTGTCAGTCAGACTCATCGTATGGCGCCCTCTTGCGGTGATGCGTCAAACTCCATCACCACGCCCTCTTCGTCGCTCCACCCCAGCGTCAGATGCTTCAGCGTCTGCCCGGCGGCTATGCAGGTGAGTAGCTGCTGGCTGAGCGCGGGCAGGATCTGCTGGTTAAGCAGACTGTCGATGTTACGCGCGCCGGTGTCCGGCAGCAGACAGGCGGCCGTGAGCGCTTCACAGAGGCTGTCGCTGAGCGTGGTTTCCATGCCGTAATGCCGCGTCAGGCGCTCGCTGACCTGGCCGAGTTTCATCTCAACGATGGCGCGCATCGCGCTTTGAGCAAGCGGCCGGTAGATCACCGTCTGAAAACGGGCCAGCAGCGCAGGCTGGAAGTAGTCGCGCAGCAGCGGGCGAAGCAGCTCGTGAAGGTCGGCTTCCGTGGCCTCCGGGCTCGCCTCCAGTAGTTGCATAATGTGGTCGCTGCCGAGGTTGGATGTCATCAGAATGACCGTGTTGCGAAAATCGATTTCGCGCCCTTCGCCGTCGCGCATGACGCCGCGATCGAAGACCTGATAAAAGAGGTTCATGACGTCGCGGTGCGCCTTCTCCACTTCATCAAGCAGCACCACGCTGTAAGGTCGCCTGCGAACCGCTTCGGTAAGGATGCCGCCCTGACCGTAACCGACATACCCCGGCGGCGAGCCCTTAAGTTGCGAGACGGTGTGCGGCTCCTGGTATTCCGAGAGATTAATGGTGATCAGGGCTTTTTCCCCGCCGAACAGGGCATCCGCCAGCGCGAGCGCCGTTTCAGTTTTGCCGGTGCCGCTCGGGCCCGTCAGCAGGAACACGCCCTGCGGGCCATTCTCCGGCGCAAGCCCGGTTTTGGCGGCGCGCAGCCGCTGCGCGATGGCATTCAGCGCAACGTCCTGGCCCACCACCCGTTTAGCGAGATACTGCTCCAGCGACAGCAGTTCGGTCTGCTCATCTTTCATCAGCGACGAGAGCGGTATGCCGGTCCAGTCGGCGATGACGGTCGCCACGGTACGCGCGTCCACATCCAGCCCCAGTAGCGGAGCGCCTTGCTGTACCCCGACCAGCTGCTCGCGGAGCGCCGCTGACTCCGCGTGCCGGGAAAGGTCGGTACGGCAGGCCAGAAGTTGCCCGGTTAACGCCAGCTCCTGGCCGTACTGGGCTTCCAGCCTATCGAGCGCCAGAATAAGGCGGATCTCGTCCTGTTCGATGGCCGCGAGCCGCTCGTCGCGCGCGGGACCGCCCGCGGCGATATCCTCCAGCAGCGCCTGTTTTTCCATGCCCAGCGCGGTTAGCTGCGCTTTCATCTGCGTCAGCGGTTCGGGCACGGTATCGAGGCTCATGCGCACGCGCGCCGAGGCGGTATCCAGCAGATCCACGGCTTTGTCCGGCAGCTGGCGGCCGGTCAGGTAGCGTCTTGAGAGCGTCACGGCGGCGCGCACCGCCTCGTCGGTAATGTGCACGCCGTGATGCGCCGCATAGCGGGGTTTAAGACCTCTGAGCATCAGGCAGGCGGTATCGTCGTCCGGCTCGTCCACGGACACCCGCTGGAAACGGCGCTCCAGCGCGGCGTCACGCTCGAAGTACTGCTTGTACTCGCTCCAGGTGGTGGCCGCGATAGTACGCAGCTCGCCGCGGGCAAGCGCAGGTTTCAGCAGGTTGGCCGCATCCGCCCCGCCCGCCTGGTTGCCTGCGCCGATGATGGTGTGCGCCTCATCGATAAACAGCAGCACCGGCACGGGCGACTGGCGTACCGCGTCGATAATGTTTTTCAGCCGCTGCTCAAACTCGCCTTTCACGCCCGCGCCCGCCTGCAGCAGACCGAGATCGAGAGTGCGTACCCGCACCGGCTTCAGGCTTTCCGGCACGTTGCCCTCGGCTATCCTGAGCGCCAGCCCTTCCACCAGCGCGGTTTTGCCGACACCCGGCTCGCCCACCAGGATCGGGTTGTTTTTGCGACGGCGCGAGAGAATATCCACCATCTGGCGAATTTCATTATCGCGGCCAAATACCGGATCGATGCCGCCCGCCTGCGCTCTTGCGGTGATGTCCACCGTGAATTTCTCCAGCGCGCTCTGCAGCGCCGGGTTCAGGTCACCGTGGTTTTCCGTGAAAGCGTCAGGGCTTGCCGCCGGGCGTTCTTCGCCGGTCATCGGCAACCCGACTGGCTGCTGCGCCTGCGTTCGCTCTTCTGACTGCGCGTCCAGCAGCCCGCGCAGCCGTTCAAGCTGGCGGCTTCCGACCGTCAGCAGCGGCCACAGCCCGTCGCAGGCGAGCAGTTTCGGCGTCTCGATCATCGCCGCCAGCAGATGCGCGCTGCGGATCTGTTCGCTGCCTTCGACAGACGCGCACAGCCACGCCTGTTTCAGCAGCAGCTCCACGGCGGCAGAGAGCTGCGGGCGACCCCTGACGGCGCGCGGAAGAGGGTCAAGAAACGCCAGCAGATCCTGCCAGAGGGCGTCCATATCCCACTCATAACGGCGCGCCAGTACCGTCAGGTCGCCCTCGCCCTGCTCCAGCAGCTTAAGTACCCAGTGCTCGGGCAGGATTTCCGCGTGCGCGCGGGCCTGGCAGAGGCTCGCGGCACCCTCCAGCGCGCGGGCGCAGTAGGGATTTAAACGGCGCAGTAATACAGCAGACTGATGTTCCATGGGTTCGCTCCTTGAGATGCCCGCAGGCATGCTACCGCCCGTCGCTTTTACCCGTAGCGCACAGGGCGGTTGATTCAGATCCTTTTTTGCAAAGCGCCCCGCAGAACGCTTTGCAAAAAAAGCAGACGGTTGCCCGTCTGCCAGGGGGTCAGGCGGTAGTGCGTTCGTTCCACGAATCGGAATGAATGATGTTGCCGTCCTTGTAGGTCCAGGTGATTTTTTCGTAGCGCAGTTCGATGCGCTCAAGATGGTTGTGCTTCTCTTTGGAAGGCTCCTTGATGTCGTGCATCAGCGGCGCCACTTTCACCAGCTTCACGTTCTCCAGTTTCGTGTTGAAGTACTCCACCTCCTGGCCCGCGTCGTTGATGCGATACCATCTGAACTCGGCGGATTTCAGCGTCTGGCCGGTGGTGACCGCCTTGTAGAGGTACGGGCTGGAGGCGTCGATTTCTTTGGTGAACAGGAACGGCGTGTGGATGCGGGTGCCGGTCAGCTTGCCGGTGTTGTTGTCGGTCGGGATGTACAGGGTGTGTTCCTGCGCCACCACCTCGATGCTGCCTTCGCGATCCTTCACGTCAACGGAACCCTTGATGTCCGCGCCGCCGTCGTCCTTCAGCCAAAGATAAACAGGAATTGCCATTGGATTGTCTCCATTTAAGGTTAATTGCCGCGCTCATCCTGTGAGGGCGGCAGGGGGATGTCCGGTGCCTGACAGGCGTCCGCCTGCGGCACCAGACGAATTTCAACGCGGCGGTTTTGCGCCCGCCCCTCTGCGGTGGCGTTGCTGGCGACCGGGCGGCTTTCACCGTAGCCCTGCACCGCAAAACAGCGCTCCGGAACGTCGCCGGTATCACGCATCCAGTCGCGCACCGCTTGCGCGCGTTTAAACGACAGCTGCTGGTTGGCGCGCTCGTCGCCGACGTCATCGGTATGGCCCGCCACCACAATCAGCCAGCCGGGCTTCGCCCTGATGCCCACCAGGGCGTTCACCAGCACCTTTGTGGAGCCGGGTTTCAGCACCCACTGGCCGGTGTCAAAGAGCGAAAGGCTGTCGAGGCGCACCGTCTGCGGAGCGGCGGCAAGGGTTTTGACTGGCGCAGGCGGCGGCGTCCAGTCACTGATGGCGGCTTCCAGCGGCGGTATCAGCCTCATCCCCTGATACAGGCCCAGCCCGTAGCGCAGCGGTTCACCGCGACGCAGCCACTCATCCAGCCGTTGGCTGTCCGCGCGCAGATGGCGCTGCGCTTGCGCTTTGGGGCCGGGAGGCTGCCCGCTGAGCTGGCGATAGACCGCGAGATGATCGCCTGTGTCCCGCACCAGCCGCTGGTTGTTGATAAAGGAGGCGAGCATTGCCAGTGCCAGAAAAATGAACGCGATAAGCCCCGCCAGACGCGCCTCGCTCATTCGACGGCTGACGCCGTGGCGACACGGCAGGGAGGCCAGCAGCAGGTCCGGCAGGGGTAATAACCCGCCGTGCGGGCCGGGTTCAGGGGAGAGCGTGGTGATACCCGCTATCTGCCGTTGCCAGAGGTTATCCGCAAGCGCTGTCACCGGCGTCAGACAGACGCCTGATGCGCAAAGGTTAAGAGGGGCGAGCGCCTGCTGTCGGACGTTGAGTTCGCAAGCGACCATCCGCGAGGTAAAGCGCAGCATGCTATCCAGCCACAGCACGCAGGACAGCCGGAATGCGCTGTACGCTTCTTGCTGCCAGTCGGTGACGGGTTGCGCGACATGCCCGGCCTGTCGCGCCCGAATGCCTGCGAGTTCAGGCGTGGCGGTAAACCACAGCGCGTGCTCATGCTCCTGCGGCGCGTTGACCCAGGCGACACTCCAGACCGGCGGCAAACCGTTAAGCCAGGTGCGGCACTGCGTAATACTTCTGCGCCATTCCCGCAGTGACCGGGTAAAGCATTCTTCATCGGTATGTTGTTCCGGCACCACAGCCAGCAGTACCGAAATCTGAGACACCAGCGCCGGACGCCCGGCGGCGAAACGCTGCGCCAGTGCCGGCAGTTCCCCGGCATCCGGGACGTTCAGATACCATCCCTGGCGGGTTTCGCGCCAGCGTGCATCAGGCGTAAACAGCGATGCCGTGTCGCCGCAAACCAGCACCACGGGCCCCTGGAAATCTTCCGGCGGCAGGCCCTCCTGCGTTTTCGGCGTGCTGAGCGCCTGGCGGCGCAGATAACCCCGCCGCTGCCGCCAGAGCACGGCGGCGCACATTAACAGGATGCAGACGGCGAGCGCGACGCGGCTCCCGGCGGAAACCGGGCAGAACCCCAGTGCCAGCCACAATGCCAGTACCGCGGCCAGCATGGTCAGAAGCGCGCTGTTGAGTTCACGCATTCGTCATCCCTGCCCTGTCACTTGCGCGACCTGATGCGCCAGCGTGGCGCTGAGCGTAAACCACAGCGCTATCAGCGCCACGACGCCCGCTCCCCAGCCCAGCCAGTAGAGGCGACGTCCGCTGTGTCGCCGGGGCGCACGTGCGACAACCGGCGCGTCTTCGGTCAGCGCGAACGGCGCCACCCGCGCGCTCAGTTCACGCACCACATCCTCACGTCGCTCGTCATCCTGAGCGCGATACTGGCCAACAAACCCCAGTTGCAGGGTCCGGTACAGACAGGTGAGCACCGCGCTGTCCGGCGCGGGCTCGCGCAGGAGGAGGCGGATCTGTTCCCAGAGATCTTCCCCGGCATTCAGCGTGCTGAAAAACCGCGCCTGCAGCGGGTCCTGACGCCATTTGCGATAACCGTCATCCTGCCTGTCGCGATGCAGCACGCTTTCATCGATAAGCGCGCAATACGCGTACAGCATTCGCTCAACGCTGGCATCGCTGAAACCGGCCTGCGACAGCGCCTCCCGCGCCGTGTTCACCCACTGACAGGCGCGGCGGTACAGCGCGTCGCCATCCTTCACCTCTTGCCCGCTACGCAGCTGGCTGACCATCAGCCAGCCCGGATAAAAGGTTTTGTTAATCACATCGAGGTCAGTATTTTTCATGAGCGCAGCACCGCGAAGAGTTCGAGCTTCACGTCACCCAGCGACTGCGGCGTGTAGAACGTGCAATTTCCGGCTTCCAGCATCGATCTCGCGGCATCCGTGGTGAGATCCAGCGCGAAATACTGATTTTCGAGGCGCAGCGGAATGGCGGCGGGAACATGGCTCAGCGGCTTGATGACCATACCGCTCAGGGCAATGTTCACGACCTCGGACACATCGTCATGGCTGCCGGCTTTACACAGCTGCGGGAAGCGCGTCTGGAGTTCGTGGCCCGGCAGCGCAGAGCGGACCGAGAGATAAAAATCGGCCCCCTCGCGCAGTCGCGCGTCGTGCAGTTTTCCTCGCCAGATTTCCCGGTCTTCGCCTTGCGTGAGTTCAATCGCAATGACTCTGGAAGGAAGACTCGCCTCCAGCAGCGTGTCGAGCAGGTTAAACAGCGGCGGAAACACCTTTTCCGGGGTATCGTGCTGGTAGGGGGGGATCTCCTGGGCGTGATGTTCAAGCGAAAAGGTCAACAGGCTACCGGCGAGCCGCGCGAGTTCGCGGTAGAGCAGTTCCGGGTGACGTGATGGCGTCTCACAGAGCTCCGCCAGCACCGGTCCGGCGCTGTTCAGCGCGTTGAGCAACCAGAAGAGTGACACATCCGCGACGGCGAAATCCGCCATCCGTTCGTTACTTTCCCGGCGCATCGCCATCAGACGATTGCGTCTGGCATGCAAGCGGTGCAACAGATCGTTGAGATCGCCAGTCAGCGCCGGGCTTGCCGAGAGCGATAACAGAGGCGGAATAAACCGCCGGTCTGTCACCCACTGCCCCTGCGCATTGCGCACAAGCCGCGTCACCGGACACGTCATCCAGGCGCTGTTCTCCTGCGTCGAAAGACGAAGCGTCAGCGCATGGCGCAACACCGCCAGTTCGCTGCGCTCATGCCCGGCCAGCTCCTGCACCGTGACCCGTTCGGACTGCCAGCGACGCGGGCGCGCGCTGTCATGCCCGTCATCCAGATTGCCGCCATTGGCGTTCATCAGCGGCAGGGCCAGCACCACCTCCACGCACGCCTCCCCGACAGCCGGTAAATCACAGGCCGGCGGCAGATTATCCGCAAGACGGGTGTCGATCAGCGTGCCGTCCGCAAAACGCACCGCCAGCCGGGTGGCGTTCAGTCTTGAAAGCGCCAGCGCCCCTTCGTCAAATTCAGCGCAAAGCACGCCCCACGGATGCGCGAGCGTCATTCGCGCGACCGTATCCGCGACATACGCCTCCCAGCGCGCCTGCTGCTGGAACTGTTGCGGGGCCAGAAAGGCCCCGTCTTCCCATAACGGGCGATAGATTTTCATCCCGCTCAACCTTACGGCTTCGCTTTCGGCATCTGCGACACCAGCGACAGGCTGACGTCCATGCCTTCCACCTGGAAATGCGGCACCGCGTAGAGCCTCACGCGAAAGAAACCGGGGTTGTCCTCGATATCTTCCACCACCACTTTCGCGTCGCGCAGCGGGTGCGACGCCTGCAGCGCGTCTCCCGGATCGGTCATTTCCGTCACCAGACTCCGCACCCAGGTGTTCAGCTCCAGCTCCAGCAGACGCCGGTCTTTGGTGGTGCCGATGTTTTCGCGCTGGATAAGCTTCAGGTAGTGCGCGATGCGCGACAGCAGGAAGATGTACGGCAGCCGCGCGTTGATGCGGCTGTTCGCCGTCGCGTCCGGCGTGTCGTACCGCGCCGGCTTCTGGGCCGAGTTCGCCGAGAAAAAGCATGCGTAGTCGCGGTTTTTGTAATACGACAGCGGAATAAACCCGAGCCCGGCAAACTCAAATTCGCGCGTCTCCGGGATCATCACTTCCGACGGGATTTTCACCTGGCTGCCGGTGCCCAGATCGTAGAGGTGAATGGGCAGGTCCTGCACCGCCCCGCCCGCCTGCGGGCCGCGGATCTGCACGCACCAGCCGTTGCTGATGAAGCTCCTCACCATGTTGGCGGCGAACGCGAACGCCGCGCTGGTCCACAGGTATTTCCCGTGATCCGGGCCTTTCACCGCCTCCACATAGTTAAAGCTGCGCACCGGCACGGTGTCCGGGCCGTACGGCAGGCGGCCCAGCACGCGCGGCAGCGTCAGGCCAATGTAGCGGGCGTCATCGGTGTCGCGGAACGCCTTCCACTTGATGTACTCCGCGCGATCGAAGTGGTTGCCGATATCCTTGATGGCCGCCACCTCTTCCATGCTCTCTTTCAGGAAGAACGCCGGGCCGGCCGCGCCGATAAACGGCATGTGCGCCGCCGCCGAGACTTTCGAAATCGTGCGCAGCAGCGCGATATCCTGCGCGCTCGCGTCAAACTCATACGCGGAAATCACCGCGCCCACCGGCTCGCCGCCGGGGGTGTCATATTCCGCCGTGTAGGTGTGCCAGTAGAGGCCGCTCTGGACGATTTCCGGCGCGTCCTCAAAATCCTGGCGCAAATCTTCTTTGGCAATATCCAGAATTTCGGTGCGCACGTTCTGGCGGTAATCGGTGCGGTCCACCAGATGTTTCAGGCCGCGCCACAGCGATTCCACCTTCTGGAACGCCGGGTGGTGCATCACCGCGTCGAGCTGGCGGCTGATTTGCCAGTCCAGGTCGGCGATGTGGTGATCGAGCAGCGTTTTGTCGAGCCGGTCAACCTGCTGGCCGGCGCGCTTCAGGCGCTCAAGGAAAACCTGCACCGCGGCGGTCACGCGCTCGCCGGCGGAGGCGTCGGCCAGGCGCTGGCTGTCCTGCCAGGCGTCGATATCGCCCAGGGACGTGACCGGCTCCAGGTTGATTTTGTCAAACAGCGAGGCGTACACGCTGCCGGTGGTGTCGCGCGCCGGCGCACTGCCGGCGGCAGAAGAAGGGGTGTTCTGAACAGACATCAGCATTTCTCTCGTTGATCCGTATTACCCGGTCCGCCTCAGGCGTGTTTCGGGGCCAGGGCCGCCAGTTCCGCGCGCAGGTTTTCGCTCAGCGCCGGATCCTTAAGAATGGTTTCCAGTTCTTTTCGGAAGGTGGCGTTATCGAGAAGATTCGATTTGAGATCGCGCAGCAGATTACGCATCGCGAGCATGGCATTGAGCGGGGGAATTTGCCGCGCCACCTGCTCCGGCTCGAAATCTTTCATCCGGCGAAACGACAGGCAGATATTTTCCTCGCGCCCGTCCCCCGCGAGCGTATTTTCAACGGCGAGGCTGACGGCGGGCGCAAATTCGCCGAGCACGCTGTCAAAATTGTTTTTATTGACGTCGATTTTTTTACGTTCGCACAGCGGCCGGTTTTCCTGACCGTTGCTGAAATCGCCGGTAACTAACAGCTTCAGCGGCAGCTCAACGCTTTTCTGCGCGCCGCCGGTATGCAGGCTTAATTTTAAATTAATGCGGGCTTTCGGAATTTCTTCCTGATATGACGACATAACATGTTCCTTCACAGTAAAGTTTCAGGCGGCAGATGCCCGGAAATCCATAAGGGTTTCCATAACAACGCGCCACCGCGATCGTTGCGATGAATAAGAGAACGAAAAACAGTGAGTTACAACGATAAATGCTACGCACGTCGTGGTTATTCACAAGACGACCCGCCGCAGCAACTGTAAAGGGATATTGCGGTAAAAAAGAAAAATCGCCGGCTAAGGGATAAAAAACGCAGGCTGAAAATTGTGCCTTACGGGGAATCACAGGCCGTACAGACGTATCCGGAAACGGCCTGCACTTAATTAAATGCATTAATTATTTCAGAGAAGTAACAATTAAACGGTGCGCTTTAATATTTTCCTTAATCCAGACGACAAAACAGGCCGCTTTATCATTCAGCGAGGCAATATCCACACCTCCTGAATAAATACAGCCTATAACAAACTCCTTTTTTTCTTTGCAGACGCTGTTTTTTAGAATTTTCGGATGCATTTATAACGTTACCCATAACAGAAGTGCATCACAGATGTTTTATCTGGCCGACTTTTTTTAAGCGCAGGCGCTGCATAAGTAATAAAGACAAAAAGTCCTATACGTTATTTCAATATATGGCTGTACCGGAGAGCTTAACGCCATGCCGCGCCGGGTCTGGCATTATGGGAGCAAAACGCCTGCGCCGCTGGCGGGCGCAGGATGAGAAAGCGTTAAAGATTTTCCTCATAAAGCGTCGTTTCCCGGATCGTTTCCAGCGCCTGGCGCAGCGTTTGCGGATGAAGTGAGCCGAGCGCGAGCCGTATAGCGTGCGGAATATGCGGCGAGGTGCTGAAAGGCGCGGCGGTGGAGACGGAAATCTTCTTTTGCAGCAATTTTTGCGCCACCTGCTCGGCCCGCACGCCTTCCGCCAGCGGCAGCCAGAGGAAATAAGAGGACGGGTGGCTCACCACCGGCAGCGGGCTCAGCGCCTCCCGGGCGATGCGCTGACGCGCCCTGGCATCGCGCCGCTTCAGCGCCTCGAACCGCGCCACCGTCCCGTCGCGCAGCCAGTTACAGACCAGCGTGGCCATCATCGCCGGGGTGTTCCATGTGGTCGCGCGAATGGTGCGCTCGAACGCGCCGAGAAAGCGCGGCGGGCAGACCACCGCCCCGACGCGCAGGCCCGTCGCGATGTTTTTTGAAAAACCGGTCACGTAGACCGTTCGTTCGGGTGCCAGCATCGCGAGCGGCTGCGGCGCGGGTTTTACCAGCCAGGCGTAAGGGGCATCTTCAATAAGCAGCAGATCAAAGCGCCGGGCGAGCGTTACCAGCGCCCCGCGCTGGCGCATGGTCAGTACCCACCCCAGCGGATTGTGCAGCGTGGGCATGGTGTAAACAGCCCGTATATGGCGTTTTGCGCAGAGCGCTTCGAGCGCCGCGAGATCCGGCCCCAGCGGCGTAACCGGCACGGCCACCAGTTCAATGTGATACATGCTGGCGACCACCTTAAAGCCCGGATAGGTCAGCGCGTCCACCGCCACCACGTCGCCGGGCCGTAGCAGGCTCATCACCGTAACGGCGAGCCCGTGCTGCGCGCCATTCACTACCAGCACATTTTCCGGCGCGGCGTTAAGCCCGGCGCCCGCGAGCCAGGCGGCGATCGCATCGCGATCTTTCGGGCGTCCGGCGTGCGGCTGATAGCGCAGCAGCGCCTCGATATCGCCGCCCGAAGCGAGCTGGCGCAGGGCGTCGCGCAGCAGCTCCGCCTGACCGGGTAGCGAAGGGTAGTTAAAGCTCAGATCCAGCGCGTCCGCCGCCACGGCGTGCTGGTCTATTCCAAGCCCCGGCGGCAGCGCGATATCGCGTACAAAGGTGCCCCGCCCCGTCTCGCCGCTCACCAGCCCCATCGCCTCCAGCTCGGCGTAGACACGCGTCGCGGTCGCAAGAGACACATGGTGCTCCGAGGCGAGCCGCCGGTGCGTCGGCAGCTGCGCGCCTGCCGCCAGCTCACCGCCGCGGATCGCCGCGGCATAACGATCGACCAGGGTTTTGTAGCGCGCTTTCATCGCAATGTATCCATGACAATATTTTGATTGTCCTGAATCTAGCGCTCTACTATGGGCAGAGTCAATGTCGGGCGGTCAGCCGCTTATCTTCTTCAGGAGAGTCATATGGAAAACCCGTCACACCGGAGCGCATGGTCAGGCTGGCTGAATGGTCTGCTGGGCGTCATTATCTTTAGCGGCTCACTGCCCGCGACGCGCATCGCCGTCCTCGATTTCTCGCCCTTTTTTCTGACGTTCGCCCGCGCCTCCATCGCCGGGGCGCTGGCATTATTACTGGTGGCGCTGCGCCGGGAGACGCGTCCTGATGGCCGTCAGATGCTGTCGCTGGCGGTCGTCTGCGCAGGCGTCGTGGTGGGTTTTCCGCTCCTCACCGCGATGGCGCTACAGCACGTCACCTCGGCGCACTCAATGGTGTTTATCGGCCTGCTGCCGCTCGCGACGGCGCTGTTTGGCGTGCTGCGCGGCGGTGAACGCCCTCGCCCGGCCTTCTGGCTGTTCTCGGTCGCGGGCAGCCTGCTGGTGGCCGGGTTTGCGCTTACGGGCGATGTCACCGTCTCGTTGCAGGGCGATCTGCTGATGCTCGCCGCCGTCACGCTGTGCGGTTTAGGGTATGCCGAAGGCGCGGCGCTCTCGCGCCAGCTTGGCGGGTGGCAGGTGATAGGCTGGGCGTTGATCCTGGCGCTGCCGGTGATGCTCGCGGCCGCCTGGCTCACGCAGCCCGTCACCTTTCACGCCGTCGCGCCTGCCGCCTGGCTTTCGCTCGGCTATGTCTCGCTGTTCAGTATGCTGATAGGTTTTGTCTTCTGGTACAAAGGGCTCGCCACCGGCGGCATCGCCGCGGTTGGTCAGCTTCAGCTTCTGCAGCCGTTTCTGGGCCTCGCCCTGGCCGCAACGCTGCTTCATGAGCATGTCACCCCGCAGATGCTGGCCATCACGCTTGGGGTTATTCTCTGTGTGGCGGGATCAAAAAAATTCGCGCGCTGACTCCCGGCGCCTTCGCATAAGGATGAATCATGTTTACTGGTCTTAGCGCATTTCCACTGACGCCGCTCGTCAACGGGCAGGTGGATGAAACCACATTTGTATCGCTTATTGAAACGCTGGCAGCGGCGCGCGTGGATTCTGTAGCCGCGCTCGGCTCGACCGGCAGTCACGCTTATCTTTCGCGCGAGCAGCGGGCACGCGTCACCACGCTTGCGGTGCAGGCCGCAGGCGATATCCCTGTGATAACCAGCATCGGCGCGCTGCGCCTGGAAGAGATGCTGGATATTGCAGACGATGCCCAGCGCGCGGGCGTTAGTGGCCTGCTGCTCGCGCCGCTTTCTTATCAGCCGCTCAGCCAGGAAGAGGCATACCGGCTTTATGAGCGAGTGGCCCGCGCCGTGTCGGTGCCGTTGTGCATTTATGATAATCCGGCCACCACCGGTTTCACCTTTACCCCTGAGCTGTTGCAGGCGGTGGCGCGCCTGCCGAATGTGGGCTCGGTTAAGCGCAGCCCGTCCGGCACGACCCTGGCGCAGATGAGAGAAGAGATAGCGACACTGCGGCGTGATATCCCCGCCACGGTGACGATTGGCGCAAGCGCCGATCCTAAAGCCATCAGCGCGCTGCTGGCGGGTGCGGACACCTGGTATTCCGTGGCGGCCGGGCTCTGGCCGCACGACAGCCGCGCGCTGGCGCAAGCGGCGTTAAGAGGCGACGAGGCGAGAACCGCCGCGCTGAATGCGTCGTTCGAACCCCTGTGGGCGTTGTTTCGCCATCACGGCGGGTTGCGGGTGATTGCCGCCGCGGCGGAGCTTACCGGGCGGGTCGCCGCCCCCTGCCTGCCGGAGCCGCTGCAAAGCCTGCAGGGTGACGCACGGGCGCAGCTGCAACGCGTGCTGGCAGAGCATGACTATCGCTGAGGGAAAAAAGGCCCCGTCGGGCGGGGTTTATACCGCCGTCGGGGATAACAGATAACGAAACAGGGGGCTGCGGCACAGGCGCGCCGCAAGCGAGGGAATGCTATAGTCGGCTTGCAATATTTTGCAGGATGGTCATCTCTTCCTGAGAAAACTGCTTAGTGCCGCCGCGCAGCGTATCGAGCGTGATGTGCCACGGATTGCCACGACTGATAACCACTTTTGAGCGGATATCATAGTGCTGCGTCGCGAAATCCTCAGTGAGGAGCTTTTCCACTGGCGACAAATCGGCGTAGACCGTTGAGCCGCCAGGCCCTGCCGCGAAGCGGGCCGGGTGCGAGGCAAGACCGGATTCAAGCTGTGTTTTCGCCTTCGCCGGATCTTTCACCACCTTGTTATTGGTCTCTTCGAAAAACTTATTCACTTTATTACGCACTTTCACGGCTTTTTTGACGGTTTCCAGAAAGCGTTTGTTATTCGCCGTCTGTCTGTCCGACAACGTATTGCGCAGAAGCACCAGCACCCCGCCCACGACGCCGCAAACACCCCCTGCGGCCAGGAATGCGGTGCGCACGCCCAGCGTGGAAGCCGCGTTTGCCGCGGCGCTACCGGATGTGACCGTTGCGGCGACACCGGCGGACGCGCCAAACATCCCGCCGAGCCCTGTGATAATTTTACCGGCAAAATCATAGCTGATTTTAGTGGCTTCATTATAAATGTTGCCCCCGCGCCCGCCCATGCGAGGAACGCGGGTATTATACCGGTCGAAAAACTGGCGGTTATTCTGGATAGTATTATTTGTTCCGGAATTAAGTAATCCCATTTCCAGATCGCGCCCGCCGTTATTGACGCCAACAGGTCGGGAGCTGGCCAGTAATTGCTCATAGCTATACATCACGCTGCGTTCTTCAGCATTTTCAAACTGATACAGCATGTCATCATCGAGTTCATTCACGAAGTCGATAATGGTATGTATTTCCTGTTCATTAAAGTGGGACCGATCGGAAAGAAGGGCATTTATCATGGAGTTAATTTCTGCCATCTTGCCACTCCTTTTTTATCAGAGTTCTTTATTCTGTTTAATATCCCAGCCAGCTTTGGTTTCAGCGCCTTTGGTGCCCTGATTCGATTGTTCCCAGTAATGGAAGTTAACTTTCGCCGCCTGGAAGTAATAATTCACCAGCACGGTATCGGTCTGCCCTACGCCGGTAAATTCGGTGCGGGTCACCAGCACATCCTCCAGCACGACTTTTGAATATTCCACCTGTTGACCACCGGCTTTACACACGGAAAGCTCGACTTTATTGACGTGCTTGCCGCTGGCGCAGAATTTAAGAATGGCAGGCGTGCCTTTATCCACAATGGCCTGCACGGCTAAATCCTGAAAGTTAACTTTACCGGCACCACCGCCACCGCCTACCGACATATTTCCCGGCTGCGCGGCGCCCCAGTTAAAAGAAAGCACGTCGATCCAGTTGGAATGATTAGCGTCTTTGGATTCGCCGGTAACGCCTTCCACTTTCAGGAACATATCAATAGCCATGTAATACTCCTTGTTATCAGATAGCAGGTGAGAATAAGCCGTGCCCGCAGGCAAATAATTCGGGTTCACTGTAAATTTATTCAAAACGCTTAACAATACTGGCCGGGAAATTAAGACGAATCTCATTCGAATTATTTCCGCGTATATCCTGTATTTGTTTCATTTTTATTGCGAGAGCATTAATTCCCTGAGGAATTGAATGTGGCGCAGGTCACAAAAAAGCGCGTCGTCATGATGCTAAAACTCAAAATGAAATTAATTAACGTTCATAAGAAAAAAATATCACAAGGTCTCGCACTGCGTTTTCTCGCAAAGAATTCGTTATAAAACAAACTGCTTTTATCATCACCTTTTCGTCTGAAAACAACCGAACCTGCGATTAATCTTAAATTCCGTTTTCGTTAGAAAATGAAATATTCACGATGTTATTAGTTTCTCGCAAAAATATCGCGGCATTTATGAAGAACACACGTTTTCACCCTGTATCGCCTCCCCCCAGAAAAGGGGGGTAACGGCAGACAGGCCTAAAGGGCATGGATGGCGCGCCGATAAGCTCCTTGATGCAATTTCAACCGGAAGGAGTTCGGAAAATGACCTCGATAGTACCCGCCGCGCAGGATCCCTTCGCAGCCAGCAGTGATTACTACGCCAGAAAAAAGAGCCCTGACAGCATTGCCATCACGTCTGAAGACGTAGAGAACGTGCGCTCGGGCAAAAATACCGCCGTCACAAAGAGCAAAGAAGAGCAGGCAGCGGATCTGCAAAACATGCTGGCGCAACGCCGCGCGACGCTGGAAAAACAGGCCGCCGCCAGCGTCCCCGGTATTGTAATGCACAGCGAAATCGCGGATAACTTCGCCGGGTTTGCTGAGCTTTCCAACCTGGCCGGGCTGGATATGGGAACGCTGCTCTCTGAAGCGCTGAACGCGCCTGACAGCTCTGCGAACACCGCCACGTCTGATATGGATCTCGCCATGAAACAGGCGAAGCTGAACTATATCGTCAGCAACTACGTGCCGCAGGAGAATCAAGCGAAAGCGCAGACGATGGTGTCTGACTGGCTGTCAAAACAATCGGCAGGTCAGGACGATGTGATGAAGACGATGACGAAGGCGTTTATCGACATCGCAAAACAGACCGGCGACATGGCAAGCGTGAAGCAGTACGACAATCAGCTGACCCAGCTGGACGCCGGGAAGCATGAATCCCAGACCCGCCGCGCCGAAACGCTGGCCATTACGTCACAGACGTCCACCCCCTCCGCCTGGTTTGCCGGTTTTGCCAGCAAGGTCAATGAGAGCCAGGATCCCGCCTCCGTGAAGCAACTTGAAAAGGCGCATATCGACGCGCTGAAATCACAGTGGGATCTGTTCCTCGCACGCGCAGGGAACGTCAACCGCTAAGCACGCTGACCGCCAGGCCTTGTTGCGCTGGCGGTCAACCACGCGCTACCGCTACGCCGCGTTACTCTTCTCCACCGCTATCGTATTCGGCAAACTGAATGCCTGATTGCGCCCCCGGTTTTTCGCCAGATAAAGCGCCGTATCCGCACCGCGGATCAGCGCGCTGAACGCATCTTCTCGCCCGCCGCCTTTCACCGTATGACACCCCGCGCTGATGGTGACTATCTGCTCAGCAAGCTCGGTCGACGGGTGCGGCAGGTGTTTCTCGCGAACCATCATTACCGCGCGCTGCGCGAGCGCCAGCGCCTCTTCGGCTGAAGTGTCCGGCAGCACAATCGCAAACTCTTCTCCGCCATAGCGCGCCACCAGATCGCTTGTGCGCAGCGTCACCATCTGCAGGGTATTGCCGATGAGCCGCAGACAGGCATCGCCCGCAGCATGGCCGCGGCTGTCGTTGTAGCGCTTGAAGAAATCGATATCGAGCATAATCAGCGATACCGGGCTGCCTGAGCCTGCGGACGCTTCCAGAACCTGCGCAAGCGTAGTATCGAACTTACGACGGTTGGCGAGGCCCGTCAGGCTGTCGGCCATGGCCATCGATTTAAAGGTCTGGTTCGCTTTGAGCAGCTCGTCGCGCAACTGCTTGAGCTCCTGCTGATCGCGAATGCTGCCGCGCACCTTGCGAAACACCACGGAGCTGAAAATCAGAAAACCAATCAGCAGCATCAGGCTGGATAACATGCCCGGCAGATTATTGCGCAGCCAGTGCATACGCACTTCCGCACGGTCATAGCCCGCCACGACCACCAGCGGCAATCTTTCCGTGCGGGCGAAACCAAATACCCTTTCCACATGATCGAGCGCGGCAACCCAGGTGCCCGTACCGCGATCGGCGCGGATAAGCTCACGGGTAAAGAGCGGGCTGTTGGAAATATTAAGGTCGATCTTCGCTTTATCGTAAGGACGCACGCAGAGCACCGAGCCGTCGGTGAGTAGCAGCGCCAGCATGTCGTGTGGGCCGAGCTCAAAATAGCTGTAAAAGCGCTGGAAATATTCAAGGCGGATGGTCGCCACCACCACGCCTGCAAACCCGCCGCTGAGATCGTTCACCCGCATCGACACCGGAATGACCAGTTCATCCGAGCCGAGGCTTTTAATGACGCGCCCGATATGAATGCCCGTCTGGCGGTTTTCATAATGGAAGCGGAAATAGTCATTGTGCGTGACGTCATTCGGGATACCAGCTATCCCCGACGATGAGCCTCTGATGACGCCCTGGGCGTTATAAAAATAGAGCCCGTCGAGCAGCGGCTGGCGCCCTTTCAGCCTGACGAGAAAACTGTGATAGGTCGTCGACTGCCCGGCGGCGACGGCGGCGCGCACGTCGTCGAGCGTCTGTCCCACCGCCATAAAGGTGTCTTCCGCCTGCCGCACCTGGGCGACCGAGAGGTTGACCGCTTTATTGGCGGCCTGCGCGATTTCATCATCCCAGGAGTGTAAAAATACCAGTACGTTCGTGCCGATCCCGCCCACCAGGAGGAACAGAATTAAGACAGCCAGACTTCGGCCAAGCGATGTGCTTAACCCAAGACGGAAGGAAATATACTGCCTGAGCGTCACGGAACGGTTTCCCCGGAAATGACTAACGTTGTTTCAGGGGTTATCGGTCTTCCCGGCCGTTTCTGGAGGGCCTGAGGCGTGCCTGATGACAATAATTTAACAGCAGAATAGCGTTAACGGTAACATCGCCCTGCGCGCTTAACGCGCCGGCGTGCCCTGGTGAAAAATGAGCTGCCAGCGGTCATCACCCACGCGCACCCAGTGCGACGAACGCCATGCCGGGCGACTGCCGTCGGGCGCTGACGTGCGGTAGCGCAGAATAACGCCGTCAGGGGTGACCGACAGCAGCGTAAAGCCTGCGCTGACGATAGCCGCCGCGTCGGTTTCGTGGGTCAGCGCGTCAATCGTCTCACGCCGGTTAACCAGCGTCCCGGAGCGGGTTATCTCGCAAAACTGCGGATGCAGAATAGCCTCAAGCCAGGCCGGATCGTGCCGTTGCGCGCCATGCAGGCTGCATTCGAGCGCGGTGAGTCGGTTCAGTAACATTGGGCCTCTTTTAATCATCGGACTGAATAAGCGCTATTCAGTACCTTATATGGGGTTATACCTTAATGCGCTTAAGGCGTATTATTCCCTTGAACAGCAATCGTTTCGTTGAATTTTATAACGACAATAAGGATACAAAAATGTCGATGGTTTTTTGTCGTGGGTGCGGGAAAGAGATTCATGAATCAGCAAAAGCCTGCCCGCAGTGCGGCGCGACGCAGGTCACCGCCGGAAGTAAAAACCGGATCAGCGCGGCGCTACTCGCCTTTTTCCTCGGCGGTATCGGGGTGCACAAATTTTATTTAGGGAAAGTAGGTCAGGGTTTCTTATATCTGATTTTTTTCTGGACCTTTATTCCGGCAATTATCTCGTTTGTCGAATTCATCATCTATCTGTGCGATACCGACGAAAACTTCGCGCGCAAATATGGCTAATACTCGCTGACCGCCGCGCCATTTCCTGCGCCGGGCTGCGGCGGAATGGCGCTGGTGCCCCGCATCGTTATTCTCTTGCACGACTGTTTTAACCGCTGAAAAAATTCTCGCCTCAATGCTACCCTCACACCTGCAGCGTTCGGTTTCACTCAGGTAAAGGTAATGAATAAAAGAGAGTTTGTAACTCAGGATTTACTCAGCAAAATTTATCAGGACACTACGCCTGGCCCGCGCAAGCTCTCGCCGGAGCGACAGCTCGCGGAGGAATACGGCGTGTCGCGCTTTACCATCCGCCAGGCGCTGGAAAAGCTCGTCAGCATTGGCGTGGTGCGCATTGTTCAGGGGTCGGGCGCGTGGATAACCGAGCAGGCGCGCACGAATCCGCTGGTCTATAACTCGATAACCGAAAAGCGCTTTGATCAAATTCGCTACCGGATGCTGAGCCTGCATAAAAAGCGCCCGGACCGCGCCGCGCAGCAGATTTTCGGCATCGATGAAGAGAGCTTTATCTGGCACTTCTGCCGCCTGCGCTTTGTCGACGATGCGCCGGTGCAGCTGGAAATTTCCAGCCTGCCGGTCGCGGATTTCCCGGATCTCAATCAGCAGGCTATCGAAGACTCCATCCAGCAATATGTGCTGAGCAAAGGGCTGACGATTTCCCATCTGCTCACCACCTACCGCGCCGTGAGCGTGAGCCGCGAACAGGCGGCGTTACTGGGCTGCAAGAAGGGCAGCCCGGCGATGCATATTCATAATCGCGGTATTCTGGAGGGTGGGCGCGTGTTCGAGGTGAGCGATATTATTGATATCAACTATACCTGCACCTATGTTATCCCCTATAACCGCGACACGTTAACCCGGCGTCAGAATCAGGGCGTATGAAGGGTGCCGTCCGGCAGGCGGCTTTGGGTCCATTCATGAGGCCGATAGAGCACCGGATGCGCCCGCGCCAGCTCGTCATTAAACCCGACGCCGATCCCGGCGTTCACCGGCGGATAGATAAACCCGTTTTTCACTTCCGGCGCGCCAGGGAATACGTTATCCGTCATGGCGGAGCGCGGGATGAACTCCTGAATGGCCGCGTTATGCAGATGAATATTCAGGTGGGTATTCACCGCCACGCCAATCGGCGTCATGTCGCCAGGGCCATGCCAGGCAAGCCGCACGCCAAACGCCTGACACAGATGCGCCAGCTTAAGCGCGGGCGTGATGCCGCCGATTTGCGAGACGTGACAGCGAATAAAGTCGATACGGCGGTTAACGATAAGATCGTGCCACTCCGCCGGGTTATTAAAAAGCTCGCCCATCGCCAGCGGCACACAGCTCTGCTGGCGCACCTGCTCAAGCCAGGCGCTTTGCTGGGGCGGTAAAATATCTTCAATAAAGTACGGCTGATAAGGCTCAAGCTGCTTCGCCAGCTGCACGGCCTGCTGCGGGAATAACCGTTCGTGAACGTCGTGCAAAAGCTGTAACTGCCAGCCATATTTCTCGCGCAGGGCGCGGAACATCTCAACGGTATTGCTCATGTACTCGTGCTGATCGAACCAGGCGCCGGGTGTCGGGTTTTCCGGCGCGTGCAGGCGTGAGGGCGTGCCGCCGTAAAAACCGAGCTGGCAGCGGATATGCCGATATCCCTGTGCGATAAGCGCGTCTACCGAGGCAAATAGGGCTTCCAGCGTGTCACCGCTGGCGTGGCTGTATGCCGGGATCGCGTCGCGCGATTTTCCGCCCAACAGCTGATACAGCGGCATTCCGGCAAGCTGGCTTTTGATATCCCACAGCGCCATATCAACGCCCGCGATCGCGTTATTCATCACCGGGCCGTTACGCCAGTAGGCGTTGACGTTCATCATCTGCCACAGATCTTCGATGTTGTTCGCATCACGGCCGGTCAGCAGCGGCTTCAGGTATTCCTCGACCAGCGTTTGAACCGCCAGCGGACGCTGCTGGAACGTCGCGCAGCCGTGGCCCGTCACGCCCTGGTCGGTCGTCACGCGCACCGTCACCAGATTATGTCTGTCCGGGCGGGTAATAAAACACTCGATATTTTTGATAGTCACAGGCGTCACGAAATAACTCCTTTGCGGCACTGTGGAAAGAGAATGCCAAATATCATCGCCCTAAAAATATTAACGGGTAAACCCTTTTTTCGATTATTTATTTTGGTCAGTTATATCGCCATAAAACAATTAAAAAACCATACCAATTTTCAATTACTTCACCTTTGAATGCCTTTCAGGCAGGAAGTTGTGAGCCACATCATCTTTTATTGGTTTGTTTTGTCGCCAGGGTTTAATTATCCTTCAGGGCAACACGATAACGATAACCTACGGCAGGAGTCTTTATGGGGATGCAAGAAGCCATCAATAATATTATTCGTCTGGTCGGCGGCCAGGCGAATATTAATAAAGTCTGGCACTGCATGACGCGGCTGCGCTTTGATTTAATTGATGACCAGAAAGTTAACCAGAATGAGATAAAAAAACTGCCCGGCGTGCTGGGCGCGCAGCTGCAAAGCGACCAGTTCCAGGTCATCATCGGGCCTAAAGTCAGCCACTGGTATGAGCAAATGCTTAACGCGCTGGGCACCGGTAACGCCACCTCTCCCGCCGCGACGAAAAGCCGTAAGGGCCTGATTTCGCTGTTTATGGATACCGTCTCCGGCGTGTTTGGCCCGATTGTTCCGGCGATTGCCGGTGCGGGCATGATCAAAGGGCTGCTGGCCGGCTTGATTGCGCTTAAGGTGGTGTCGGCGAAAAGCGATACCGTGGTGATTATCGATTTGATCGCAAGCGGCGTGTTC
Organism: Cronobacter dublinensis subsp. dublinensis LMG 23823; assembly: GCF_001277235.1. NCBI lineage: Bacteria > Pseudomonadati > Pseudomonadota > Gammaproteobacteria > Enterobacterales > Enterobacteriaceae > Cronobacter > Cronobacter dublinensis. The sequence continues at coordinate 11,459 of NZ_CP012267.1, read as the reverse complement.
TATTTCCTGCCGTTTTTCCTCGCGGTGTCGGCGGCGAAAATTTTTAAAGTGAATGAATATCTGGCGGCGGCCGTCGCGGCCTGCCTGATGTATCCCTCGCTGATTGAGGCCGCCAAAGCGCTCGCCGCGCATCAGGACGGGGCCGTCAGCGCATTCTGGCTGCTCAATGCCATTCCCGTGTCGGTCTTCAACTATTCGGCAAGCGTCATTCCGGTGATTTTCTCCATCCTGGCCCTGAGCTACATCCATCGCTGGGTGGACAGCATCATGCCGGACGTGCTGAAAACGGTGTTTACCCCCACGCTGACGCTGTTTATCGGCGCGCTGGCCGCGCTGGTGGTGATAGGCCCGATTGGGATTTGGTTAGGCAAAGGGCTGGCGCTGTTTATTGAAGGACTGTTCAGCGTGTCGGCGAGTTTCGCCGGGCTGATTGTCGGCGCGATCCGCCCGGTCGCCGTGCTGACCGGCATGCACCACGCCATGACGCCGATTGCGCTGCAAAACTTCAGCGATCGCGGCTATGACATGCTGATGCCGATGATGTTTATGGCCAATATGGCGATCGCGGGCTCCACGTTCGCTATCTGGCGTCTGAGTAAAGACCGTCATGAGCGCACCGTGACGCTGTCTGCCGCGATCTCCGCGCTGCTGGGCATTACCGAACCGGCGCTGTTCGGCGTGCTGACGCGCTACAAAAAAGCGTTTATTTCCGCGACTATCGCCAGTTCGCTCGCCTCGGCGTTTATCGCCTTCTTCGGCGTGCGGCTGTACGGCTACATTCTCTCAAGCATCTTCAGTCTGCCCGCCTATATCGGCCCGTACTTTATCTTTGCGCTGGCGGGCGTCGCGATGGCGCTGGTTATCTCCTTCGTCTTAACCACCCTGCTGGTGAGGAAAGAGCAGGTCGGACAGCCATAGTATCGCAGTCGTCCGTTAACCCCTGCGCTGGCCGCCTGGCCCGCGCAGGGAAATCACATTACAGCGATTTCAGAAACGCCAGCAGATCCTCATTCAGCTGATCCTGATGCGTAACGGCAAAACCGTGCGGGCCGTTGTCATACACTTTCAGTTCAGCATTCAGCATTTCCGCCGCCACTTTACCGGTGGATTCAAACGGCACCACCTGGTCGTTGCTGCCGTGGATAACCAGCGCTGGCACGTTCGCTTTTTGCAGATCCGCGCGGAAGTCGGTTTCCGAAAACGCGGTAACGCAGTCGAGCGTGCCTTTCAGCGACGCCATCAGCGCAATATTCAGCGTCTGGGTCAGCACGCCGTCAGAGACGGTCTGGCCCGCGTTGGTGCCGTAAAAAGTGGCGGCGAAATCGCTGATAAACTGCGCGCGATCTTTACGCAGGCCGTCGCGGATACCGTCAAAAACAGAGAGATCCACGCCCTGGCTGTAGTCGCCGATTTTACCGAATACCGGCGTCACCGCGCCCAGCAGCACCAGCGCTGCGATGCGTGAGGTGCCATATTTACCGATATAGCGCGCCACATCGCCGCCGCCCATCGAGAAGCCCACCAGCGTCACGCCTTTCAGATCCAGCGCTTCAATCAAATCGTTGATATCAGAAGCAAACGTATCGTAGTTATAGCCATTCCACGGTTGATCGGAACGGCCAAAGCCGCGGCGATCAAACGCAATCACGCGATAGCCGCGCTCCGCCAGGAAATTCATCTGGCTGTCCCACATGTCCGCATCCAGCGGCCAGCCGTGACTGAACAGCACCGGTTTGCCTGTGCCCCAGTCTTTGTAATAGATCTGCGTGCCGTCCTGCGTCTTGATTGTGCTCATCCGTCATTCCTCTCTTAGCGATGGTCCAGGGTTAAATAAGTATAGTGTTTACATTACGGTGCGATGAAATAGCGCGCGGCAGGGCTTGCTTCGCCCCGGTGAAACGCCTGCACGCGGCTCTGGATCAGCAGATCGTTCACCGTATGGCGCTCCTGCTGGCGCAGATGTTCAATCCAGGTGCCGATAACAAAGGATTCGATAAACACGCCAGGGCGCTGAATATCTTCATAGACCGACCAGCTGAGCGCGCCGCCGCGCTGGCGCACCCGGCGGATCTCCTGGATGCAGACCACAAAGTCATACACGTCGTCCGGGTCTATGTGGTATTCGTACATCACCATGACCGGGCCGCGCTCGTGAGAGATATCCAGCGACAGCGCGCGGCTGTCGATATCGCGGATCTCAAGGTTAAGATCAGGGTCTTTATTCAGCTTCCAGCGGCGCGCCGTCAGGCTCGCCAGCAGCAGACCGACCGTCGCGACGCACAGCGCCGTCGCGATACTAAAATGCGACGCCAGCTGTCCCCAGAGGGCGCTGCCCGCCGTCATCGCGCCGAAAAAGAACGTCAGATAAACCGCGAGCGCCCGCGCTTTCACCCACTTCGCCGCGCTGCGCTGCGCGCCCATGTTGAGCGTTGAGAGCACCGCAATCCAGGCGAAACCGGTCAGAAACAGAAACGTATTCAGCAGCCAGACGTGCCGGATAAACGCCAGCGCCAGCATGCTGACAGCAAACATCGCGCTGTTAAGCGCCATCAGGCGGTCCGGGTCGAAGCGCTTACGCAGGCGCGGCAGCACCACCGCCCCGCAGACGGCACCGATACCGATGCACGCCAGCATGATCCCGTAGCCGCCAGGCCCGAGGCCGAGCTCGCGACGGGCAACCAGCGGCAGCAGCGCCCAGCCTGCGCTTGCGAACGTGAAAAACGCCACGGTGCGCACCAGTACGTTACGCAGCACCGGCGCGGCATGAACATAACGCAGACCGGCGCGCACCGCCGGGAAGAAATGCTCCGGCGGCAGGCGCTGGATGGCAGGCGGCGTCTTCCAGCGCCAGAGCACCCACGCCACGCCGAGCACCGACAGCGCGTTCAGCGCGAATACCACCCATGGCCCTGCAAACGAGAGCACCAGACCGCCCAGCGCCGGGCCGATGGCGCGGCTGATGTTAATACCGAGAGAGTTAAGCGCGACGGCGGGCGCCAGTTCATGCTTATCGACCAGATCCGGCACGATGGCCTGAAACGGCGGGGAGCTCATGGCCGCGCCCGCGCTTAAGAGAAACGCCGCCACCAGCAGCACGCCAGGCGTCACCAGACCGGCGGCTGACAGCAGCGTCAGGCCCGCTGCGGCGATAAACACCCACAGCTGCGAAAACAGCAGATATTTGCGTCGGTCGACGATATCGGCCATCACGCCGGACGGTAGCGCGAACAGAAACATCGGCAAACTGCTCGCCGCCTGCACCAGCGCCACCGCCAGCGGATCGGCGCTGAGCGTCAGCATGGTCCAGTTGATCCCCACATCGTTCATCCATGAACCGATGTTTGAGACCACCGTGGCTATCCACAGCATACGGAACACCGGCTGGCGCAGCGGTGCCCAGGAAGAAGCGGCTACCGGCGGGGTGGCGGCAGACGCCGTGTGGACGTCGTTAACCTGCGCCATGCCTGAACTCCTGTTTGCCCGGCACGTTAATTCGCCACCTGCCGGGCCCGGTTAACGCCAGCGTGGTGAAAATAATCAGCAGCAGCCAGCCAAACTGCCCTTCGGCAATGCTCCAGCCGGGGTGTACCGCCAGCATCGCCACCAGCAGCACGCCGATAATCGGCAGGCAGGCGAGCCGGGTAGCGATGCCGAGAATAATGAAAATCGGGCAAATGACCTCGGCCAGAATGGCGGGCAGCAGGCTCATGTACGGCCCCATGCCGAACGGATCTTCGATGCGTCCCAGCTCTGCGGTGAAATGCAGCACTTTCGGCAGCCCATGGACATAAAGCAACAGCAGGCTGCCCGTCAGACGCAGGAAGAACAGCCCCGCATCAGGACGGGGCGTGGCTTGAGAAAACGAGGCGCTTTTCATAGGCTCAGAACGCAAAGCAGCTGCAGCCGAGCGCGCCCCAGAAGGCGTTATCGTCGGCAACCGGGACGGAAGAGAGGCGCGCCACGTCATGCTGATGACGGTGTACGCCGCATGGGCCGCTGCACTGGTGTACGGCAGGGCGAAGCCCGACGCGGGCGGCCTGCGGCGGCGCGCTGCGGTAATGACCCGGTACGTTGACGACCGGCGACCACTCCGGCAATACCGGGATCGTCGGCGGCGAAAGAGGGCCAAACGCGCCCGCGGCGTAGACGATATCGCCATCCACTACCGTCAGCACTGACTCAATGCCCTTGATCTCCTCTTCCGGCACCCGGAAGTAGTCTTTGCTCAGTACCGCGAGATCCGCAAGCTGCCCTGCCTTGATCTGCCCTTTTTTGCCCTGCTCGCTGGAGAACCAGGCGCTGCCCTGCGTCCAGAGCATCAGCGCGGTATCACGATCGAGCCGCGCGCTGTGGTCATACATCTGCATCCCGCCCACGGTACGCCCGGAGACCAGCCAGTACAGCGCCGTCCACGGGTTATAGCTCGCGACGCGCGTGGCGTCGGTGCCAAGGCCTACCGGCACGCCGGTTTCCAGCATTTTCGCCACCGGCGGCGTGTGGCGTGTCGCCTCCATGCCGTAGCGTTCGGCGAAATATTCACCCTGAAAGGCCATACGGTGCTGCACCGCGATGCCGCCGCCCAGCGCCTTAATGCGGTCGATATTGTGCTGGGTTACCGTTTCGGCGTGATCGAAGAACCAGTGCAGGCCGTTGAACGGAATATCGCGGTTGACCCGTTCGAACACGTCCAGCATCCGGCTTATCGATTCGTTATAGGTGGCGTGCAGGCGGAACGGCCAGCGATGCTCGACTAAGTGGCGCACAACGCGCTCCAGCTCATCTTCCATGCCCGGCGCAAGATCGGGCCGCGGCTCAAGGAAATCTTCGAAGTCGGCAGCGGAGAAGACCAGCATTTCACCCGCGCCGTTATGGCGGAAGAAATCATTGCCCTGCCCTGGCGTGAGCATATCAGTCCACTTCTCGAAATCCTCAAGCTCGTGACCGGGGCGCTGGGTAAAGAGGTTATAGGCGATACGAATAGTCATCTGCTGATTATCATTAAGCGTTTTGATGACCTCATAATCTTCCGGGTAGTTCTGGAAACCGCCGCCCGCGTCAATGGCGCTGGTCAGCCCCAGGCGGTTGAGCTCACGCATAAACTGGCGGGTGGAGTTGACCTGCAGGTCCAGCGGCAGCTTCGGCCCTTTGGCGAGCGTGGCGTAAAGGATCATGGCGTTCGGGCGCGCAATCAACATCCCGGTCGGGTTGCCATTGGCGTCGCGCTGGATCTCGCCGCCCGGCGGGTTTGGCGTGTCTTTGGTATACCCGACCACCTTTAGTGCGGCGCGGTTCAGCAGCGCCCGATCGTAGAGGTGAAGAATAAATACCGGGGTATCCGGCGCGGCCTCGTTAATTTCATCAAGCGTCGGCATGCGACGCTCGGCAAACTGAAACTCCGTCCAGCCGCCCACCACGCGCACCCACTGCGGCGACGGCGTGCGCAGCGCCTGGTCTTTTAACATCCGCAGGGCGTCTGCAAGCGAGGGCACGCCTTCCCAGCGCAGTTCAAGGTTGTAATTCAGACCGCCGCGGATCAGGTGAAGGTGCGAGTCATTCAGGCCGGGAATTGCAGTGTGGCCTTTCAGATCCACTACTTTCGTGGCCTCGCAGTGATGCTGCATGACGTCGGCCACGGTTCCGACTTCCAGAAATTTACCATCGCGGATAGCCACCGCCTCGGCGTGCGGATTTTCACGATCGACCGTATGAAACTGGCCGTTCACCAGAATCAGATCTGCCTTACCAAGGGAAACCATACATCCTCCTGTCTGAGTGCCCGTTCAGCGCGCCAGCAGCGCGGGGCTTTATCGACGCCGCCCGAAGGACGACATCATGTTGTTGCCAGGATTATGGGAACCGTGCGGAGAAAAAAACCAGTTATACGAAGGGATAGGTATACCTGAGTATAGGTATACGAAAGGATAGTTATACGAAGAGATAATTACGCGATCCAGAGGGGAGCGCCAGTATAAAGCCCGACTGACAACGGCCTCGCCGTCGACGTCTGTGTCTGTGACACGGCGGGCCTGTAACCTCTAACCTCACTGGATGATTTTATGACAACCTCTAAACTCGAACTGCTCACCCCTTCCAACTGCCAGATGATTTTTATCGACCAGCAGCCGCAGATGGCGTTTGGCGTGCAGTCTATTGACCGTCAGGTGCTGAAAAACAACACCGTCGCGCTGGCGAAAGCGGCGAAAGTCTTCAACATCCCGACCATTATCACGACCGTTGAGACCGAAAGTTTCTCCGGCAATACCTACCCGGAGCTGCTGGATGTCTTCCCCGGTCAGGACATCCTGGAGCGTACCTCCATGAACTCCTGGGATGACCAGAAAGTGCGTGACGCGCTGGCCGCCAACGGCAAACGTAAAGTGGTGGTGTCCGGCCTCTGGACCGAAGTGTGCAATAACAGCTTCTCACTGTGCGCCATGCTGGAAGGCGACTATGAAATCTATATGGTGTCAGACGCCTCCGGCGGTACCTCCAAAGAAGCCCATGATTTCGCGATGCAGCGCATGATCCAGGCGGGCGTCGTACCGGTGACCTGGCAGCAGGTGATGCTGGAGTGGCAGCGCGACTGGGCACGCAAAGAAACATACAACGCAGTGATGGATATTGTGAAAGAACACTCTGGCGCATATGGTATGGGCGTGGATTATGCTTACACCATGGTGCATAAAGCGCCGTCCCGCCAGAAGAGCGAGCACCGCACGCTGGCGCCGGTCCCGGCCCGCTAAGCGGCCATCGCAGGTGGGTTTGATGCCCGCCTGCGTATCGCCCCTGACTGGAGAGCGTTATGAGCACCGCAGTTATATCCCTCGCCGCCGGGTTACTGATTGGGCTGGTTTACGGCCTGTTGAAAGTAAAATCGCCCGCGCCGCCCGCTATCGCGCTGGTGGGCCTGCTTGGCATGTTGACGGGCGATTATGTCACCCGAGAGGCGCTGAACCGCCATGAGGTCGCCCTGCGCCCCGTCGCGCAGGCCCCGCACATTGACACCGCGCCGCCGTTACGCGCACCGAACAGGGAAGCATCATGAAAGCCTGGCTGATTTCTCTCGCGGTCGGCGTGCTGGCTGGCGCGATTTACGCAACACTTGATGTGCATTCGCCCGCACCGCCGCTCGTCGCGCTGCTGGGACTGCTCGGGATGCTGGCAGGCGAGCAGGTGATCCCGGTCTGCCGCAGACTGCTTCGCGGCGAACCCGTCACTTTTCATTGGTTTCGCCAGGAGTGCGTGCCGAAAATCAGCGGCACAGCGCCGCCGCCCGCAAGTGAGAGAGGCAAGCCGCCCCGCTCGGGCGACGCATTTTGAGGACAGACAGCATGACGCTGCCGCAGCGCATCGCCATCGTTGACGATGAACGTTCTGTACGCAACGGGCTTTGTAACCTGCTGCAATCGGATGGATACCTGACCGACGCTTTCGACTCCGCCGAAGCGTTTCTCAGCAGTGAAACCGCGCTCGACACCGCGTGCGTGATTATTGTCGACATTAAACTCAAGGGGATGAACGGCCTCACGCTGTTCGAAAAATTAAAAATCCTCCCCACACCGCCACCGCCCGTGATTTTTATCACCGGCCATGGCGATGAAAACATGCAACGGTACGCCGAATCCCTCGGCGCCGTTGCTTTTTTGCGTAAGCCGATAAACGTTGATGTGCTTCTCGGCCACATACAGCGCGTGTTGTCCGGCGGCTGAATAGCCTGCCCGTTAAGAAACCGCCCGCGGACCGGCGCGGGCGAGGTCCTGAAAACCGGGGATGATGGATGAGTCAAGCGTCAGAGCCAGTGATCTGGCCGCTGCAGGGTAACCTCAGCGAAAACCGGGCCTTCGTGCTCAAAGAAGATGTTATTTTTACCCTCCTGGCCCAGGAGGGCGGGGTATCCTGGCTTAAAGGCCGTCATCATCACTCCGGCGGCGCGTTTTTTATCGCCACCGCCGTGAGCGATGAAGAAGAGTCGCGCGCCACGCGCCTTTTGCGCAATGAATTCGCGCTGCGCGACGCGCTCAACAGCGCCTGGGCGGTAAAACCCGCCGCCAGCACGCAATTTCGTGGCCGTTTCGCGCTGGTTTACTCACCATTTGCCTTCAAATTACTGACCGGTATGACCGGCAAACCGATGGCCAGTCTCGCCAGTTTCCTGGAGCTGGCCCTGCGGATCTGCGCTCCTCTTCAACAGATGCATTTGCGCAATCTGATCCACGGCGATATCAAACCAGGCCATATATTCCTGTATGACGACGCCTCCTGCCGCCTCGGCGGATTCGGGCTTTCGACGCTTATCTGTGATGAAAGCCGTCAGGCGCAGCTACCCGTTACAGGCGGCACGCCAGCCTATATGTCGCCGGAGCATACCGCTCATACCCGGCGCGCCGTCGACAGCCGCAGCGATCTCTATAGTCTCGGCGTGGTGCTTTACGAGTTGCTGACCGGCAATTTGCCCTTTGCGTTAAGCGGTAACAGCCAGGCGGAATGGGCACATCACCATGTGGCGTCCGAGCCGCGCGCCCCGCATGAGATGCGTCCGGGGATCCCGCCCGTGCTTTCCGACATCATCCTCAGGCTGCTCGCAAAAACGCCCGAAGGTCGCTATCAAACCGTGGATGGGCTTATCGCCGACCTGCGGCGCTGTCAGGCAACGCTCATTGACGGACGCGACATCGCCGCGTTCCCGCCGGGATTGCAGGATCGCGCGTTCGCGTTTCAGCTCACGGACACGCTGTATACGACGCATCCGCAGACGCTTGACCTGATTAACGCTTTTGACGAAGTGAGCCGCAGCGGGCTGTCGCGGCTGGTGACGGTGAGCGGCCCGTCGGGCATCGGCAAATCCGCACTGCTCGCCTCGGGCCTCAAGGCGCTGCAACAGCGCAATGCGCTCCTGGCGGTCGGCAAGGTCGATCAGTTTGCGCCCGCCCTGCCCTGGGCGGTGCTAAGCGCCGCGTTTCGCGCCCTTACGTTGCATCTGCTTGGTCAACAAAGCGAAGAGGTCGCCCACTGGCGCGCGCGGCTCTCACGCGCCCTGGAAGGTTACGAAGAACTGGCCGTAAGCCTGGTGCCGGAGCTGCGTTTATTGCTGGAGATCCGCCAGAACTTTTCGGCGGATACCTTCGCCATCGACACCCGCGCGCGTTTCAACCATATGGTGCTGGCGCTGGTCAAAACCTTCGCCACGCCGGGCCGCCCGCTGGTGCTGTTATTAGATGATTTGCAGTGGGCCGATGCCGCAAGCCTGGATATTCTGGATTATCTGCTACAAAACTGCGCCGCCGTACCACTTTTAATGGTGGTGGCGTACCGCGATGAGCATCGTCAGCGCGACGCGTTCGCTGGTCTTGCCGCCAGCGCGCAACAGTCAACCGCCCTTCATCCGACGCCGTTGCCGGTCAAAGCCGTGGCGCGCTGGCTGGCGACGCTGCTGCACACCACGCCAGCCTGCACGGCCGATCTCGCGGCGCTTATCCATGAGAAAACCGGCGGCAATCCGCTCTTCATGCATGAGTTTTTCCGACGGATTGTTGATGACGGGCTGGTGACGTATAACGCGTATCAGGAGCGCTGGAGCTATTCCCTCCAGACCATTCGCACGCACCATTACACCGAAAACGTCCTGGCGCTGGTGCTGCAACAGCTTGAAGGGTTACCCCCGGAGACACAAAAGCTACTGGGCGGCATGGCGTGTCTCGGCTGCACCGGCGAACTGAGCACGGTCAGCGGCGTGGTAGGGATGTCGATCGCCGGGATTGTCTACCGGCTGCACCCGGCTATCGTCGCGCAACTGGTCACCCTGAATAATGATGGCTACGCCTTCACGCACGATCGCGTACAGGAGGCCGCCTTCGCGCTGCTGGAACCTGGTGAGAAAAGCCGCATTCATCTGGCCACGGCGAGCCTGCTTGCTCAGTCTGCGCGCCAGGCGGCAGGCAACAACGAGCTGCTGTTTCGCGCTGTGCATCACGTCACCGCCGCGATAGACAGTATCGAACCTGCCTCGCAGCGCCAGATGTTTCGTGAGCTGAGCCTGCTGGCGGCGCGGCGGGCCCGCTTTACCGGCGATTATCTCTCGGCGCTAAATTACCTGAAGACCGCCCGCGCACTCGGCCATGATGCCGCCTCACCCGATTTCATGCTGGATACCGAAGAGGCAGAATGCCATCTGGCGCTCGGCCATTTCGATAACACCCGCGCGCTGTGCGAAGGGCTGTTGATTGCGCCCGGTGCGCTCACGGAAAAAGCGCTGGCGGCGTTGCTGCTGGCGGAAGTGTATATGCGCCAGTCCAATCCGCGCCTGGCACTGGAAACCGCGCTGCGCTGGCTTGGCGTGTTCGGTATTCATATTAACCGCGAGCCGACCGCTGACGAATGCGCGCAGGCCTGGGCGCACGTTCGCCACCGCGCCGGCGACGCGCCCGCCGCCACCTTTGGCACGCTTTCGCCGATGGACAATCCCGAAGTGGACGCGGTGATGAACCTGCTGAACAGCGCGAGCCTGTTTGCGAGCTTCAGTTGCCCGCGCCTGCACTTTCTGCTGCTCTGTCGCATGATGCACCTCACGCTTGATAACGGCGTTTGCGGCGCGTCGACCACCGCGATGGCCTGGTTTGGGGTGCTGGTCGGTCACCGTTATGGCGAATATCAACTGGGCTTTGAATACGGCACGCTTGCCCGCGAACAGGTGACGCGCTACGGCTACAGCGCGTTTGAGGCAAAGACGCTGCTGGCGCTCGATCAGCTAAGTGTCTGGACACAGCCATTGTCATTCACCGTCGATTGCGCCCGCGCCTCGTTTACTTCCGCCGTCACTTACGGCGACATGACCGTGGCCTGTTTCGCGGCCTGTCACCAGATAATCAATTTTTTAAGCCGGGGCGACCATCTGGATGTCGTACTGACGACCATCGAACGTAGCCTGGCCTTTGTGCGCCGAACGCAGTTTCGCGATGTAGAAAATATGCTGTTAATTCAGCGGTATTACGTACAGCACCTGCGCACGCCTGCAGGCCCGGAGTGGCATGCCGATGAGCGTTTCCCGCACGCGTTGCTGCCGTCGGCTTCCGGGCACGCGCCAGAGCAAATCTCTACGCTGGGATTCTGGTTCTGGCTCTATCGTGCGATGGCGCATTTCGCGTGTGGCGACTACGCGCAGGCGGCGGAACATCTGGAACACGCAGGCGCGCTGGCATGGTCGGCGCCGGGGCATATTCATTTGCTGGACTATCACGTTTACAGCGCGCTGTCGTTGTCGCTGCAACTGACGCCAGAGACGTTCTCCGCCGAATACCGCCGCCGCATTCACCAGCATTATGACAAAATCGCCCTTTGGGCGCGGGTCAATCCCGGCACGTTCGCGGATAAAGAGGCGCTGGTTTATGCCGAGATTGTGCGGCTCGACGGCATGAACAGCATCGCGCTGGAGCAGTACGAGCGCGCGATCACGCTGTCGCGCG